>CAVCHC010000013.1:0-1750 GCA_963602035.1 Acutalibacteraceae bacterium
AAATAGATTTGATTTCAGCAATGCTTGAATTAAAGCGGCGCAAAAACACCAAACTTGCAAGGTACAATTCTGGCGAAATTAAGCACGAAAAGCAACTTGCGTTTCATAAGTGCATTAAGCGCAATCGGTGGGTGTTTGGCGGCAACAGAAGTGGCAAAACTGAGTGCGGCGCGGTTGAGGCGATTTGGCTGGCGCGGGGCATTCATCCGTTTAAAGAAAACAAGCCTAATGTTAGCGGCTGGGTTGTAAGTTTGACTTCTAAGGTTCAAAAAGAGGTTGCGCAAGACAAGATTTTAAGCTATCTTGATTCAAGTTGGATTGAGGACATTGTTATGAGTTCGGGCAAAAAAACCAGCCCAGATTTTGGCGTTATTGACACGATTATCATAAAAAATGTTTTTGGAGGGCTGAGCAAAATTTCGTTTAAAACCTGCGAAGAGGGGCGCGAAAAGTTTCAGGGGACGTCGTTTGATTTTGTTTGGTTTGACGAAGAGCCGCCCAAAGAAATTTATTTTGAATGTCTTATGCGCGTTATTGACAAAAAGGGCGACATTTTTGGCACGATGACGCCGCTTAAAGGCCTGACTTTTGTTTATGACGAAATCTATTTGAATGCG
Source organism: Acutalibacteraceae bacterium (assembly GCA_963602035.1). GTDB lineage: Bacteria > Bacillota > Clostridia > Christensenellales > UBA1242 > UMGS2070. Next base: position 618 of record CAVCHC010000013.1, read on the forward strand.
CACAACGACCCTGAGGTGTGGTGCGAGTTTATGGAGTGGGGCGACAATCCGTATCTTAGTGCGGACGAAATAGCAAGGCTATCGGGAAGTCTTTCAAGCAGTGAACTTGAAGCGCGGCGGTTTGGGCGGTTTAGCGATGTTTCAAACAGTATCGTTTATCCAGAGTTTGATGAGGCGGTTAATGTTATCGAGCCGTTTAATGTCCCGCGAGAGTGGTATGATAAAATATCTATCGACCCGGGGCTGCACAATCCGCTAAGCTGTCATTTTTATGCCGTTGATTATGACGGAAATGTTTACGTGATAGACGAGCATTATAAGGCCAACACCACCGTTGAAGAACACGCGCGCATCATAAAAGAAAAGTGTAAGGCGCTTGGGTGGCCAACGGGGTTTGGGGGCAATATTGAGGCGCTGATTGATAGTGCTGCAACGCAAAAAACCTTGGCGAGCGAGAAAAGTGTTTGTGAACTTTTTTACGATTTTGGAATTTCGGCCAACCCTAATGTTAACAAAGATTTGTTTAGCGGAATTAGTCGCGTTAAAAGATATTTAAAAGACGCAAACGGCGTGCCACACCTGTTTATATTTAAAACGTGCACCAATCTTATTCGAGAAATAAAAGGGTATTTTTGGAGCGATGGAGACAGGCCGTATAAGCGAGACGACCACGCGCTTGATGAGCTTAGATATTTTATTATGAGCCGCCCAGAACACAAGGCGCCCGCCCCAGAACTTAACGAAATTCAAAAAGATAAAAAGCGTCTTTTTAATAAAATTAAGATGGCAAGAATGAATAATTTTAATTAGATAAGCCGTGCCAAAAAAACGCAAAATTGATGTCAAAATACAAAAATACGGCCAAAAAACATAAAATCAAGGGTAAAAATGCAGAAAATAAGCAACAACAAAAATCAAGAAAAACTTATAAAACTTCTCATAAAAAAGGCAGAAGGATTTTTTTATACCGAAGAAAGTTTTGAGTATTCTTATAGTGATAAACCCAAAAAGAGCACAAGCCAAATAAGTTTTTTTGATGACGAAACAGGCGAGAAAAAAGAAAATAAAAAAAGTTGCGTAAATTGTGTCACAAAAACTGGAAATGGCAAAAATAGTGTGGTAGACTTGAATTG
>CAVCHC010000013.1:1760-26952 GCA_963602035.1 Acutalibacteraceae bacterium
GAATTGTGAAGGGGGAAAGAAACTAAAAGAAAACACCAAGGGGAAACAATGTGATGAAGATAAACAAGCGGCTGCTTTGGTTAAAAAGAAAGTTGCCACGCACTTTGTTCCGCCTGATATGCTTGCTATTAAAATGTTGCTTGAAATTAATGAAAGTAAGATAGGGGGAGACCTTTCAGGTTTAAGCGATGAAGAACTAGCTAGCAAAATCAATGAACTTAAAAACGAACTTGGCATTTGATTTGTTGCTTTAAAGAAAGATTTTTTGATATTTAACCATATAAAATATCCTATTTAAAAAACGCAAAAATTGCTGCCGAGTTTAAAAATTTTAAAGAAAAATTAAAAATTACTATTAAAAATGCAGAAAATGTGCAACTAAAACAAAATCGTTTAGTTGCATTTTTGTTGCACAAAAAACGGAGAAAAAATGGATAAAAACAAACTAATTAATAAAACTGATTATTTTTATAACCAAGAAAAAGACGAAGAAATTGTGCGCTTTGTTAAAACCGAATTTGACCGCAGACGCGAAGAGCGCAGGCCGTTTGACCTTATTTGGGAACTTAATATGAACTTTGTTTGCGGAAATCAATATTGCGCAATCAGCCCCAAAGGCGAGATAACGGATAGCGAGAAGGCCTTTTATTGGGAGTGCAGAGAAGTGTATAACCACATCGCGCCGATTGTTGAAACAAGGCTAGCGAAGTTAAACAAGGTTAGGCCGATGGCAAGCGTTAAGCCCGCAAGCAGTGAGCAAAACGATGTGTTTTGTGCGAGGTTGTCACGCGCGCTGTTAGACTTTTCGCGTCATAAAAACAAGCTTTCAAAACTTGTAGGTGAGGCCACGGCGTGGAGCGAGGTGACGGGCACGGCCTTTTATAAGGTTGTTTGGAACAGCGCTGGGGGCGACATTATTGGCAGGATGGAAGGCAAGGATGGCAAAGACATCTTTTCAGGCGACGTTGACATTTCGGTTTGTCCGCCGTTTGAAATCTTCCCAGATAGCCTTGGGGCGAACGGCATTGAGGGGGCGCAAAGCATAATTCACGCCCGTGCCGTGCCAGCTAGCATTGTTAAAAAGCAGTTTGGTATTGACGAAGAAGGGCAAGACCTTGACGCGTTGACCCTTGACAGTGACAGCTTTATTTCGGGGCTTTCAGGGCGCAGCAATGTGACCAAAGTAACCAAGATGACCAAACACAATCAAACGATGGTGATTGAATATTATCAGCGGCCAGACGCCGACTTTCCAGAAGGCAGGCTTATCATCGTTGTTGGCAATCATTTGGCGTTTGATGGCGCGCTTCCGTACGTCACGGGCGAGGGGAACGCGCGCGAACTGCCGTTTGTGTGTCAGGTTTCAACAAGCCAGGTTGGGCAGTTTTTCGGGTCAAGCGTTGTTGAAAGGTGCATCCCTATTCAGCGCGCGTATAACGCCATCAAAAATCGCAAGCACGAATTTTTGTCTCGCTTGGCGGGCGGCGTTTTGGCGGTTGAGGACGGCTCGGTTGACGTTGACGAACTGCAACAGGACGGCCTTGCGCCCGGTAAGATTTTGATTTATCGCGCGGGGTCGCCAGTTCCTAAGTTTATGGACGCGGGCGACGTTCCGTTTGACTTTAACCGCGAGGAAGACAGGCTTTTAAACGAGTTTATCACTGTTAGTGGCGTAAGCGAGTTGATGCGCGACAGTGCGGTGCCGACGTCGGTTACAAGCGGTACGGCGCTTAGCCTTTTGATTGAGCAAGACGAGACGCGCCTTTCAGTTACCGCCGAATACATCCGCGAGGCGATAAAAGAAATCGCGCGAATGACGCTTGAACTGTATCACCAGTTTGCGTCAACCAAGCGCCTGTGCCAGATTAGTGACGACAACGGCGAAAGCGAGGCGTATTACTTTACGGGCAGCGATTTGACGTGTTTTGACATCGTGCTTGACAGCCAGAATGAACTGACCGAGTCGCCAGCGCAACGCAAGAGTATGATGATTGATATGTTTAAGATGGGCTTGTTTCATGATGAGGACGGGAAGTTGTCTAACCGCGTCCGCTTTAAGCTTTTAGAGGGGCTTGGGTTTGGGCTTTGGGACTTTGCCCAAGACGAAAGGCAGATGCAGGTGCGTCGCGCGGATAAAGAAAACTTAAACGTGACGGCGCGGATGGTGCCTGGCGAGTTTGACGACCACAAAATTCATATCGAAGAGCACAAAAAATATCTGCTTTCGCCAGAGTGTGAGGCGCGCGGGAAAGAGTATTGCGACAACCTGTCTGCGCACATTATCGCCCACAAAAATATGAGCATAGCAGACACCGCCTTTGACGGCCTTGAAAAGAAACAATAATTAAAAGCCTTAAAATCGGCAACACAATAAGGAGAAGATGATGGAAAAATATTTTGGAGAACAACCGCAGACGACTTGCCACGCAGGTGCAGATGCAAGTGGCGTACAGACGGGCGCGAATGAGTCGACGACTAGGGCGCAAGGGGCGGTGGATGCAAGCACGGGCGGCTCTCCATTTGGAAAGTTTAAAGACTCAACAAGTCTGCTTTCGGCCTATAACAGTTTACAGGCCGAATTTACGCGAAAAAGTCAGCGCCTTGCTGAACTTGAAAAATCTTTCGCTTTAAGCCAAAAGAATGCGGCCTTGCAATCAGAAACTAATGCAAGTGAAAATAAAGCGGAGATGAATAAAATGACAGCGGCTTACATTGCGCCAGACCAAAACGCACAAGGCAACCGAAGCGATATGTTTTACGGGCAAGGTGCACAAGGCGGCGAAGGCGATGAGGCGTACGCACAAGGCGCAACAGACGGGCAAGGTGTAAGTAGTATGAGCGAAGGGCAGCCTGGAAAGGAGTCAACGGGCGACCCAGTTCCGCAATATAAAAAGGCGAACTGGCGCGAGAAGGTGGCGGCGTTTATCGCCCAAAACCCTGAGGCTAAGGGGCAAGTTAAGGCGATGGCAGAGATTTTAATTAGTGACAAAAGCCTGGCCTCGCTTGATAACTGCCTTGAACTGGCATTTGCGCTAAGTGACGCTAAAACGCGTAAAAAACCTGAGTTTTTAGCAACTGATGAGGGCTTTTTGAAAGAATATATTGTTAGTAATCCGCGCGCGCAAGAATTGATTATTGGCAACTATATTAACTCTCTTAAAGCCGTCAAAACCCCGCCCGTGGTTACAACGGGAAAAACTTCAACCATACCTGCGTCTGTACCAAAAAAACTAAACAGTATGGAAGAGGCGCGAGAAATGGTTCAAAAATTTTTTAGATAAGGATAAACAAAATGGTAACTTTACAAAATGCAGACAAAGCGTTAAAAGAGGTTTATCTTGGCGTTGTAAGCGACCAACTTAACACGTCGGTTAACCCACTTTTAGCAAGAATTAACCAAACAACTAATGACGTTTGGGGAAGTGAAATTAAAAAGGTTGCGCCTTACGGCTTAAACGGCGGCGTTGGGGCAGGAACCGAAACGGGCGACTTGCCAATCGCTGGGGGCAACAACTATGAACAGTTTACGCTTGCCCTTAAAAACCTTTATGGCAAAATTGAAATTTCAGACAAGGCGATGAGGGCGTCTTTAAGCAGCGCCGGTGCGTTTGTTAACCTTTTAAACGCCGAAATGGAAGGCCTTATTAAAGCGTCTTCATTTAACCTTGGACGTATGCTTTATGCCGATGGCACGGGCAAACTTTGTAAGATTGCTGATAACTCGGCAACAACCGTGACTGTTGACAGCGTTAAAAACCTTATGGAAGGTATGGTGGTTGACATCATTGACGGCAGCGGCAACATCTTAACCGGTGGCGGCGCGAAAAGAATCACAAGCGTTGACCGCGCTAACAAAAAGGTGACCCTGTCAGGCGTAACGCTTACGGCGAGCGCGCTTAAAGTAACAACCAGCCAAACAACGCAATATTATCTTTGCGTTCAGGGTTCGTTTGGCAAAGAACTTACTGGGCTTGGCGCAATCTTTAACAGCACTGGGTCTATTTATGGGTTAAGCCGCGAGACGTATGGCTGGCTTATTCCGTATATGAAAGACTTAAAAACGGGCGACGCCACCGTTCAAATCAACGACGTTAAAATTCAAACCGTGCTTGACACGCTTGAAGAGACGTTTGACAGCAAGGTTGACTTTATCTGCTGTTCATCAGGCGTTAAAAGAAACTATCAAGACTATTTCAGCCAATACCGCACTAACATTGACTTTACTGAGTTAAACGGCGGGTTTAAGGCGATTAGTTATAACAATATTCCAATCGTAAGCGACAGGTTTATTGACGACAACACTATGTATTTGCTTAACACCAAAGAGTTTAACCTCCATCAACTTTGTGACTGGAAGTGGCTTGAAGGCGAAGACGGCCGCGTTATCAAACAAAACTTTAATAAGCCTACTTACAGCGCGACCCTTGTTAAATATGCAGACTTGATTTGTAACAAACCAGGCGGGCAGGCTAAGCTTACAGGCATAAGCGAATCTTAGTTTAAAAAGGCGGAATTATGAAAGAGTACTTAGAAAAATATCGCGACATTTTTGATTTGCGTCTTCGTATCAAAGAGATTGATAAAAATTATGAACTGGTTTTTAACAAAAAAACCAAACAGGTTGAGGTGCACGATTTCACGCAGCGCGGCGATAGTTTTGTTGCACGTGCGTTCCCCCTTGACGCGCGCCTGATTAACTTGCTTAAACAGACGCGATCTAGCCGTGCGAAAGAATTTTTTGCCGAGATTGACGAGTTTAACCGCGCACTGATTGAAAAAACCAACAAACAAATATCTCAAACTGCGGAAGACAAACTGCGAGAAATTGCTAATTACTCTTTCATTAAAAACCGCGATTTAAGCCAAGAAGAAATCTCAAAAATACTAAATAAAGGAGATAAAAATGCTTAGAGATTGGATTTTTAACGCCGCGCTTATGTTATGTCTTAGCGACGTTTGTGACTATATCGAATACCTTGACGACGTGCGTCAGCAGGAAGAAATTAAAAAGGCTGACCCCGACGTCACCGTTGACCCGATAGAAGAGGTTGCAAAACCGCGCGAGTTTGATTTGATGGTTCATTTTTCAAACATCGTGCTTAAAAGCATAGCAGAAGGCGGGCTTGATTTTGTTAAAAGCGAAGTAATTTTCTCAAACGAAAATTGTGAGATTGACCTAACAAAACTGTCAAAACAAATTCACGTGATTAGATGTATCACGGGCTGGGACGGCCTTGGGTGCACTAAAAACAATCAAAAACTTGACGGCGTTGATTTAAAAAGAATTAAGGTTGGCATTCCTAATTCAAAATACACGATAATTTATGCGTATAAGCCAGATGACAATTATGACTTGTACAGCCAGATTGATTGTCCGCCAAGCGTGTCAAGCGAGACGCTTATTTATGGGCTTTGCAAGGAATTTGCGCTGTCTCAACTTCAATATGACCAATACAAAATTTATAAAGACAGGTTTGATGAACTTTTAGACAAGAATAAAACGCCGCGCTCGGCATCCATTCCTACAAGGGGGTGGATTTAGTTTTGAAAAGTTTAACAGTACCTAGTGTGTCTCAAATGCGCGTTAAAATCACTGATTTTGGCGGCGTTAATCTTAAAAAAAGTGAGAACATTTCGCCCGTAACTCAGGCGAGGCGGGCGTTTAACTTTTCATCGCTTTCGGGGGCGCTTACGGCGGGGCTTGGGATAAGTGACATTGCTGACAGCCTTTACATTGAGCCCGAGAAAACCGCAAAACTTAAAAGCGAATTGGGTGCGCACAAAGATATTAAGCGCACCTATTTTGCTAAAAAATATAACCACGACTTAGGGGTGCGAGAAGACAAATTGATGTTTGTTGACGGGCAGGGGCGGCTGCATTATTTTCCGCTTTCAAGCGCGCAGTTTGACGAAACCGCAAACAATATCACAACCGTAGGCAACCTTAAATTTAGCGCGCCGCCACAGGCAATTAACTATCGGCTTAACTCAACCGACGTCACGATTTTTACCAACGCGGTTGACCCGATGATTGTTTTTGGCGCAACGCAAGGGGTGTATAAGGTTATCGACGCGCCGCATATTACCAGTATGGCGCTGCACTATGAGCGACTGTTTGCCACGGTTGATGGCGAAAAGAGCGCGGTTTGGTTTAGTGACGACCTTGACCCAACAAATTGGAGCGTAAGTCTAACCGAGGCGGGCTTTATTCAAATGCTTGACGAACGAGGCGCGCTTTTGAAGGTTTTGGCGTTTGGCGACTATGTTTACGTCTTTCGCGATTTTGGCATTTCGCGCATTACGGCCTATGCCGACCAGCAGTCATTTAGCGTTGGACACCTGTTTGTTTCAAGCGGGCGAATTTATCCTAACACGGTTATGGCGTGCGGCGACGTTGTTATTTTTCTTGCAAGCGACGGGCTTTATCGGTTTGACGGAATTAACTGCACCAAGATTTTATCCGGGCTTGACAAGGGCTTTTTGGGGCTTGACAACACAAGCGCGTGCGTTGGGTTTTTTGAAAATAAATTCTATCTTGCGTGCAAGTTTAGGTTTGACGAACATGACGAAATTCCGCTTGAAAACAACGCGGTTATCGAGGTTGATATGAATTCGTTTAGCGCGGATATTTTGTTTGGCGTTTGCGTTTTTGACATCAACACCGTTTTAAGCGAAGAGTTTTCGGGCGTGTGCGTTTGCGTAAAACTGGATGACAATCAAACCAAAGTCGGCGTGTTTGACCACAGCGGGGCGGTTTTTGGCGAGGCCACAAAAAAAGAGTGGACGTCGCCGCTTACGGACTTGGGGTATCCCGCTAAACGCAAGATGATAAGGCGCGTGTGTGTGACAACTCTTACGCCGTGCGAGGTGGTGTTAACTAACGAAGACGGAGACGAAAAGCGGCTGAAATTTAAGGGCAGTCCGCGTCCGCAAGAATTGGTTACGCGGCTTTTTGGGGCAAGATTTAGCTTTAAATTTTTAACAAGTAGCGCGCGGCCAGAAATCGTCAGCCCGCACGTTGTTATATCACTTGATGGAAGGTAACGATTATGGATTTTGGAAGAATTGCCTATCAAAAGGCGTGCGAAATTGAAAAGCAGCTTTTGGGCACAAAAGACGTGACCAGTGGCGGGCTTAATTGCTTTGAATTTAACGCGACGCCAAGCATTGACGTAAGCGACGCGGCGACCTTTTTAATTGAACAAATTGACGCCGAAACTAACGACGTGTGTTTGTTTTTCAAAATTGTTGCAAGCGCGCAAGAAACAAATGAAAGCGAAACAGACAGCGCGCAAGAAAGTAATATAGTTTTAAGCGTTAAGGTGCTTTTTGAAAATATGGTTGTTTGCGCGAAAAACTTTACAATTTCAGAGCAAAAGCAAGAGGTCAGCCTTTCGTCAGTAGCGTCCAGCGCGATAACTGGCAAGGGGCAACTTAGTGTTGTTTTTGAGGCTACGGCGGCGGTGACGATTGATGAAATTAACTGCGTTGGTATCGGCGCGAAAACAAGCGCAAAAAGCGAGGCGATTGAACTTAGGGCGGTTATGGCCAAAGATAATTTTGCGGTAAGTTTTATCGCTAACCACAAACTTAAACTTGGCCTGTTTAGCCCGCTTGCCACGCACATAGACAATGAAAAATTTGCCGATTTTAAAACGGCCGTGACGCACTCGATTGCCTTTGACAGCGCGTCAAACCGACTTTATATTGCCTTTGTTGGGCTGGATGAGAACTTGTATTTAACCTATCGCGGGGCAAACGAAGATGTTTTTATTGAAAGCGGCGTTACAAGCGTGTGCGTTCAAAGTTCGTGCGACCCCGATGAAAGCGGGCTGATTGTTGCGTATATCAAAAATGGCAAGGCGTTTTATCGCGCGGTTTCGGGCGCGGTTGTGTCAAACGCCGTGGAGTTTAACGTGCCTGACGCGGTGTATGCGCGGGTGGCGGGGCTTGTAAGCGAAGACAACAAAAACTATATCGTTTTGACCGATGAAACTGACAATAACTATATTTGTTCAAGCATTTTAAGTTCAAAAACGGGGCACCTTATGGACTATCTTAACTTGCGCTATGAGATAACCCTTTTAATGCACAGCAACCCTGAGGCCATTGATAAGTTGGCGTTTGACCCGATTATTTCAGTAATTGACAGGGTGTATGCGCCGAAAAACAACGTTATGCAAGAGATAACCACGATAAAACTTGGTGCGTTTGCAAGTTTTGAGGCCGTCGACGTTAGCGAAGATTGCATTAAATATGGCATAGAGGTTGACCCACACAGTGAAACGCCAAACTGGGACACCGACGTTGTTTACATCGACGATTGCGTTGGGTTTACGCCAGCGTCGCTTACGGGCAGCACGTCTGCGCCAGATTTCAGCCCGGGCGATTGGGCGGATAAGTGGCCTTTTGCTAACCTTAGGCCATGCATTTTTAATAACGGCGAGGTGACGGCGTATCTTAACCAGCAAGACCTGACGCAGTACGCAGACGGCACCAGCACTGGCATTGACCTGTTAACTAGTGACCCCGGCGACATTATGGTTGAAATACCCAAAATTTATTACCGCGTAAGCGTGACGCAAGAAAAGAAGTGGCGCTTTGAAATCTGTAACAAAAGGCGGCCGCTTTTTAAACCGTATGCGTTTATGCGAGACGGGCGTGAGGCTGAAAAATTGTATTACGCGATGTTTGCGGCCTCAACGGGCACGGACGATGTTTTGCGTTCGCGCGCGGGTGTGACAAAGTTTGCGGTGGGGTCACGCGGGCTTGACGAGATTAAGCCGATAGTTGTGTCAAAGGGCGCGGGGTGGGGGCTGCCTACCTCGTATCTAGTGACGCTTATGGGCATACTAGGCTCAATTTATTTAAAGTCAATCTCGATGACGCAGGCGCTTGGCAAGGGCGCACAGTCTTCAACGCCGGCTGCCAAATTTAACAAAACCGGGCAAACGCTTGCGTATCCCGCGCACACTTATGCGTATAAACACGTCAGTAACAATGTTGACAGGGTGTTTAATATCGAGGGGCTTTATTCGGGGTATATTTCGCTTATCGATGGCGCGTATGCGGGCAAAGACTATCTTGGGATGTTTGACCCATACGGCCAAAAGTGTAACAAGCCTAACGACGAGCGGACTGACTATGTTTGTATGAAATTTAATTATACAAGCACCGCGTCTTGCCGCGGCCTTGACCACTTGGTTAACAACGCGTGGGGGTATCTTCCGCGTTCAAGCACTGGCGTAAACGAAACTGCGATTAATGGTTTTGACTATTCGAGGGTGCGCATAAACAAGCTGGGGCTTAGCACGTATCGCGTGTTTATGCCAGCGCAAGTTTTAAATGTTATTGGTGCGTTTTCGTTTATTATAGCGGGGCCAGAGCTTGCAACACGCTTTTTGTCAGTGCGCTTAATCTATGCTAAATTTAAGGAGGAAGCAGATGAAAATTAATCTACATAACAAATTTGAAGTAACAATGGGTGGCAAAACCTTTGTTGCGTACAACACTATGCTTAAATCGGTTTTTGAAAAAATAGCGAACCTTTCGCCATACAATGGGTACTTTGCGTTTGGTACGGGCAAGGCGGCCACTAATTTTGACGACACCAAGCTTGGCAGTTTTGTTGGCTCGTTTGCCTGCTCAACGCTTGGCGGCCAGTTTGACTGCACCAAGGGCGATATGTACGTTGAAAAGTACCTGGTTTTTGGCGAGAATGAAAACAACGGGTTTGAGTTTAGCGAAATGGGCATAACCGACACCGCAGACACCGACCCAACCATTTTTAACCGCGTGGTATTCACTAACGACGACGGGGAGGTTGTTAAACTGACCAAAGCGGCGGGGCAAGAGATGACCATTAAACTGACCATCTTTTTAGAGGCCACGGCCGAGGGCAGCGGTATGCTTATTGCGGGCAACAATAAACTGATTGCGCAGATTCTTGGCGAGGACGCAATCACGTCGCGCACATTGCGGTTTGCAAAAGGCAAAAACAATCAGCCCAACGTTAGCATCCATCGCGACAAGCCGACGGACACCGCCCGTTTTGACGGCGATTTTGAGCCGACCTATCTTTCGGGCAACCTTGGCGTAAAGTTAAAGTATCTTGTTGACTTTGGCAAGGGCGAAACCCGCGAGGTTTTGGTTTTAGCAGACGACGAACCGGTTTTAAGGTATAACTGTTTGGGCGCAAGGGCGACGGACGAGGTAACCAGCGCGCTTTCAAAAACCTTTAACAACTCGTTTTTGGTACCGGGGCTTGTTAAGGCGGTAACGGCTGTAAAAACCGCGGATAACACCGAACTTGATATTATTCCAACCGCGTTTGCGGCTGCGTTTGGCGAAACGCTTAGCCAGCCGTTTGATATGCCTTTTGACGCATCAACCACGCGCTATGTTTCAAAGGACGGCGGCCTTATTGCGTTTGTTTTGAATAATGCGTTGTATCTTTATCAAAACAAGGACTATTATATCTTTAAAATTGACACCGCTGAGGTTGAGTTTTCGTCAGCCGTTTCGGGCGTGTTTATGGTTGACGACGTGGTTATGCTTAAACTGACCGAGGCGCCTTTTGCCAAATTTTTTAAGGTGGCGGATGGTAAGTGCGTGCCGCTTACGCTTAACGTTGCAGAAAATTCTGGCATCTCGTTTGACCTTTCGGGCGTGGATATGACGATAACGAAAAGTGGCGTCGTTCGCGTTTGTGGGATAAACTCGGCGGGCGCGGGCGAGTGCGTGTTTTTGACCATTGACGGCGACGCAATCAGCGCAACAGGCAAGGTTACCACCACTGACAGCAACATAACGGACGTAGTGGCGCTTTATAAAAACAACTTTTGCGACAGTTTTGTGTTTTTTCTTACCACCGAGGCGGGCGGCGTTTCGGGCGCAAGTTCGGTTGAGTGGGTTAATGCTGCGGGCGAGATAGCCGTGCATTCGACGGCTGCAATGGCGCTTAACCTTACGTCTAACTGCGTTAAACTTTCGGGCAATGGCCGCGTTATGGCAAGCAAGAAAAACACGACATCGCAAAGCATATATAACACCTACTTTTTCCCGGAATGCAAGCGGTATAACGTTGAGTTTAATAACGAAATAGATATGTTTGTTTCGCCAGATTTTAACTATTGCGTTAAAAAGTTTTCGGGCGGGACGTATAAAATCTATCATCTGGTTGGGTTTGGGTCTCCGGTTGAGTTTTCAAACGGGTTTGACGGAATGGCGCAGTCGACTTTTGTTGACTTTCAGTTTCTTGCCGACACGCTTTTAATCTTTACGTCGGGCGAAAAGAAAGTGATTGCCATTAACCTTGACAAGTCTAACACGTGCCTTGAAGGGTTTTTAGAAGAAACGCCCGCGAGCCTTAACGTGTCTTACATTAATTACGAGCCGCTTGGTGCACGGTCTTACGAGTCCGTAGAGGCGACGATTGGCCTAACGGTAAGCGGGTTTGAGGGGTCATAAGGCTATGGTGTTTTCAAAAAATATCATCAAAGTTGGCCGCGCTAACGTTTTAAACGGAATTGTGAGTCAAAGCGGCGATATGCAGTTGTTTTTCAGTAAAGATGGCAACAAGGTCTATGAAAAAAGCATATTGTTTTCGTGCGGCGGGCAGGTAAACGCTAATCTTACCCCGATTAGTTTCAGCGAGGTTATTCCGCTTTCAAAAAACGTCAAAATTACCCGAAATGTGGCGTTTTTGGGGCTGGTTAAAACACAATAAGGAGGAAATATGTCAAAGATTTTTACCGAAACAAACAAAATAAAAAAGATTGCAGAAGAAGAGGCCGCGCGCGAAAAACAGCGTGAACAGGCCAAAAAGAATTTATTAGAAAGCCTTGAAGACGGTGCGTCAGGTGGCGGTTCAACTGGTGGCTCGGGCAGTGGTTCGGGCGATAGCGAAACGTCGGGCGGCTTGGATGACGGTGCCTCAGGTGGCACGATTGATGCGGGCGCTGGGGCTGGCGAGAAAGAAAAAAGCTTTTTCCCAGACGGGCTTGACGTCAACACCAAGGCCAATAACCCGTTTGAAGAACTTGAAAAGATTGACGAGTTTTATCGCAACAAGGCGGGCGCGGACGAGGGGCTTGGCCTCAAAGAACTTGACGAGCCGACGGATACGCGTGAAGACATTGAAAAGCGCGTGACGGCGTCGGCGGATGCTAAGTATGACAAACTTAAAAAGGCCGAGCAAGACAAGTTTGATGAAAGCGTGCGCGCGAGCGAAAAAAGCAAGTCTCAGGCGCAAGACAATTTCGCGGCAAGTGAAAGCAAGATTAATTCGTATTATGATGCAAGCGTAACGGCGGCCGAAAATCAGGCGTTAAAGCGCGGGCTTGCAAGGTCGTCGATTATCATTGGGCAGCTTGACGGCATTGAAAAGTCAAGGGCAAGCGAACTAAGCAGCTCGGCGGCCAATCTTGCTAAAACTCTTAGCGATATTGACGCGAATTTAAACAGTCTTGAAGCCAAGCGTAACAGTGCGCTTGAAAGCCTTGACCTTGAATACGCAAGCGAGGTTCAAACCGAGATTGAAAAAGCGGTAAGTGACCTTAATAAGAAAAAGCAAGAGGTTATCGACTTTAACAACAAGGTCAAGCAACTTGAAGGCGAATATGGCCTTAAAAAAGAAAAACAAGAGGCAAGCATCAAGCAGGCTGAAAACGAGTTTAGGCTTAAAAACGGGATGGATGTTGACGCGGGCTATGACGAGGCAACGCGCACAAAGATGATGTATTGCCTTGAATACCTTAATGGTATGAAACGCGCGGATGCACTTAAAAAACTGACCAGCGACAATATGTTTGCCTATTATCTTGGCAATGCGTGGCTTGACGTTTATAACATGCAGGCGGCGCGCCCATTAAATTCATAGGAGGAAACTATGCTTAAAGACAAAATGAAAACGTATAACTTTTGGATAAGCCTTGTCAGCGCGGTGTTGTTGGTGGCGCGGCTTATCGCGGGCAAGTTTAACGTAGAGATAGACAGCTCGCTTGTTATGGACGTAACAACGGGACTTTGCGGTATCTTTGTGGTTTTGGGCATCATCTCGGCGCCACAGAAAACCGTGACCAAGTTTATTGACCGCCCGCTTGATGGCATTATCGCTCAACCAGTAACGGATAATGGCGAAACAAAAAGCGATAATAATGCACCAACCACGACTATTGGTCATTGCGAGGAGCGAAGCGACGTGGCAATCCCATCGTTAGGCGAAGAGGCAACTGTTAACAGCGAACCCGCCATAGGGGAGAATGACCGTGTAGTTACAGATGGTGTAATCTCACCCTCAATAATTACGCCACTAATTGATGCATTCGTAACTAATGTTGCGCCACAAGTTAGTGCGACAGTAACCCCGTTGGTAGGCGAAGAGGTAACTGTTAACAGCGAAGCCACCGCCCCCTTGGGGGAGGATGGTCGCGTAGCGACGGAGGGGGTAATATCATCCTTATTTACTGCGCCACGTATCGATGAGGCGGAAACGGAGGTTGCAGCCCAAAGTGAGAAAGATGCGGCGGGCGTAACCCAAAGTGAAGAAGATTGTGGGGTTGTAATTGAAAGCGAGGGCAATGCTAATGACGGCGCCAACCAAATGCCTAACCCTAATGGCGGCGTTAATCAAATTACAAACATTAATGATGGCGTCAACCAAATGCCTAACCTTGCGGAGTTTTCAAAAGAGCAGCTTATTGAAATAATCTGCGCCAACCCACAATTTTTGAACGCGGGTAAAAATGGCAATTAAAAAAGCTATTAAATAAAAGCAGCGAACTGCAACACATAAATAAAACCAACAAACTATCTTGGCCTAATCGCTAAGATAGTTTTTTGTTTTTCATAAAACACTTGATTTTTGGCGCGGGGAGGTGTATAATAAGAAAAATTTCTTTTGGGATAACGATTTTTTTACACACGTTTGGGGAAGCGTTGCATAGAGCAACTAGGTGTTTTTTGCGGTATTTTTTTGAAAAGAAGGGAATAATTATGTCTTATAAGAATTCGGTTAAAATTTTTAGTTCTAACTTTAATTGGGTTTATGTTCAGCTTTTATATAATGTTATTTGTTCGGCGTTTGTGTGTTTGGTAAGTTTTCTTATCGCGATGCCAACGATTAACCTTTTAAAGGCTGAGGGCTGGTTTGACGCCGTTGCGGGGCTTGTTGAGGCGGTGTATACAACTCCTCGTGCCATCAACGCAAGTTTTAAAGAGATAATTTTGACCTTTTTTAACATTCTTTCAAACAATTTTTCGGCTTATTGGCTTAGTTATATCGGCTTTTGTTTAAGCGCAATAATATTGCCGATGTATTTAAACGGGCTAAGCCGCTATGTTGTTTGCAAGATGTCTAACGCAAAGATTTCAAGCCTTACTAACCTTGGCTTTTTCAGCACGCTTTTTAGCGAGTTTGGCCGCGCGAGCAGCTATTCGCTTTTAAGGCTTTTGATTGACCTTGTGTTTTTAGTGTTTGAGATTGCGCTGTTTTGCTTGTATCTTATGTTTGCTGATGGGGTGTTTTTAACGATACTTTTGCTTATTGTTTTGCTTGCGTTATTATTGTTTTTAGCCTCGCTTAAACTTACGGTGCTTGCTAACTTTGCGCCAGTTATGATTGAAGAAAACTTGCCAGCAGGCAAAGCGCTAAAACGTGGCGCAACAATGTCTGGGCGCGCTTTTGGGCGAACCTTGGGCAACTCTGTTATCGTGCTTTTAACTTTGATGGTGATAAACGTGTTTTTTGGCGTGTTTACCGTTGGGGTTGGGCTGTTTATAACGATACCGTCAACGGGTGTGTTTATAAGCCTTTTTATGGTGACCAATTTTTATACCATAGAGGGCAAAAGGTATTATTTAGCCGATAACCTTATCGTTGAACCAAAGAAAGAAAATATAGAAAATTAAAGGAAATTAAAATGGAAGATAATATTATAAAAACGGCGGCCGAGACGAGTGCTGCCAAACCTAAAAAAAGAGTGTTTTCAGCCGATGCTAACGTTGAAAACAAAACCTATTATGAAGCAGGCGGCGCTAAAAGGCGTCAGTTTAGGCCTCGCGCAGGGCAAAAAAAGGCCAACGCAAAAACTGCGCAAAACGTAGATGCGCTTAACGGTAAGGCTTTACAAAACGGGCAGTCTGCTCAGGTGGCAAATGCGCCAAAAGAGGGCGTAAAAATCACCACATTTAACAATTTTGACCAAGACGAGATAGAGCCACAAATCATTGCTAAGCCAAAAACGCGTCATAATGCGCTTAAAGTTGTGTTTTTGGGCGGCGTGGGCGAGATAGGCAAAAACATAACGGCGCTTGAATATGGCGACGATATTTTGCTTATAGACTGTGGCCTTGCGTTTCCGGGCGAGGATATGCCGGGCGTTGACCTTGTTATCCCTGATTTTACGTACGTCAAAGAGAACGCGTCACGCATTAAAGGCCTTGTTATAACCCACGGGCACGAGGACCATATCGGGTCTATCCCATATCTATTTAAAGACTTTAAGTGCCCAATTTTTGGAAGCAAGTTGACGCTTACGCTGCTTGAAAACAAGTTTAATGAGCACAAAATTCGTGGCGTTAAGATGAACGTGGTACGTCCGCGCAACGTTGTTAAACTTGGCGTGTTTACCGTTGAGTTTATCAAGGTGAACCACTCGATTGCGGGCGCGATGGCGTTGTCTATCACAACTCCTGCGGGCGTTGTGTTCCACACGGGCGACTTTAAGATTGACTATGAGCCAATTGACGGCGAGATGATTGACCTTCCGCGTATCAGCGAGATTGGGTCTAAGGGCGTGTTGCTTGCGCTTTGTGAAAGCACGAACGTTGAGCGCGCGGGCTACACGATGAGCGAGAAAAGCGTCGGCCAAAAACTTGAAAAAATCTTTATTGACAACTCTGACAGGCGAATTTTTGTTGCAACATTTTCAAGCAACATTTATCGCGTACAGCAGATTATCGACCTTGCTATTAAATACAATCGCAAGGTGGCGGTTGTTGGGCGCAGTATGATTAACAACATTGACGCGGGTATGCGTATCGGCGAGTTTAAGTTTGATAAGTCCGTGTTTATTGACGTTGAAAAGGTGCCTAATATGGACGATAAGAACGTGCTTGTTTTGTCTACCGGAAGTCAGGGCGAGCCAACCAGCGCGCTTTCAAGGCTGGCTAACGGCGAGTTCCCTAAACTTGTTATCGGCGAGAATGACACGGTTATCTTTTCGTCAACGCCAATTCCGGGCAACGAGAACTGTGTAAACAAGGTCATCAACAACCTTTATCGCAAGGGCGCGATTGTTATTCATGACGACGTTCACACCTCGGGGCACGCGTGCCAAGAAGAGTTAAAGATTATTCACAGCCTTTTAAGGCCGCAATATTTTATCCCGGTGCACGGCGAGTATCGTCACCTTAAAGAGCACGCAAATCTTGCTGAGAAGCTTGGTATGGACAGGCACAATATCATCATCCCAGAGATTGGTATGGTGGTTGAGGTTGGCAAGCGCGGTATGAGCGTTAAGGGCAAGGTACAGGCGGGCGAGATGCTTGTTGACGGCCTTGGCATCGGCGATGTTGGCAGTGTTGTTTTAAGAGACAGAAAGTTGCTTAGCGAAGACGGGCTTGTTATCGTTGTTATCGGCGTAAGCGGTATAACGGGCGAGTTGACCAGCGACCCATATATGATAACGCGCGGGTTTGTTTATTCGGGCGAGGCAGAGGCGTTGGTTGAAGAGGCCAAGGGCGTGCTGCATGACACGCTTGTTACGCTTGATATGCAAGAGCGCGACTTTAACGAACTTAGAAACCAAATTCGTAAGCCGCTTAGAAACTTTTTCTATAAGAAAACTAAGCGCAGCCCAATGATTTTGCCTATTATTTTTAGAGTGTAAGGCAATAAGAGTTTGCTTAAAAGCGGCATATTTTTTGGATTAAAAAGTGGATTATTAAAAAGCAGCAAATTTTAAGGCGTAAAGCAAATAAAATGTGGGCTAAAAGCAGCAAATTTTAAGGCGTAAAGCAAGCGAAATTTTGGCCTAAAAAGCAAAACTAAAAGAGGTTTGCGTTTAGGCGGAAAAAACAAAGGAAGGCGTATGGAATTTAAAGGGAATTTTGAAGGTTTAATGGCCAAGGCCAGGGCGAAAGGCGTGCCGGTTATTCGTGACCAAACGGCCGATGATTTGTGTGCGTTTGTTGATATGACGGCGCCAAAAACCATCCTTGAATTTGGCACGGGGGTGGGGGTTAGTGCGATTTTGATGCACGAGGTAACTCCCGCCAAGATTGACACGATTGAACTTGACGCCGCGCGCGCAAAAGAGGCGCAAACCAATTTTGACAAGATGGGCGTTGCGGGCGACATTACGTTGCATACGGGCGACGCGTTTGAGGTGTCTTGCCAGATGGTAAGGGACGGGCGCAAGTTTGACTTTGTTTTTCTTGACAGCTCTAAGGGGCAATACATCAAACTTTTGCCTAACATTATAAAGTTGTTAAACCCCGGCGGCACGCTGTTTGCTGACAACGTGTTGTTTAGAGGTTACGTTTATGGCCAGTGCCCCAAAAGGTACAAAACGCTTTCGACGCGCCTGAGGCAGTTTATTGACGCGGCTAAAAATAGCGACGCGTTTTGTGACGTGTGCGTTTATGAAACCGAAGATGGATTCCTTGTCGCGCGGATGAAATAAGACCAAAACCGCACGGCGGAAGTGAAAAGTTAAAAGTGTCGTCGCAACGCGAACTTGTCTTATGCTCGACGTTGCTAACGCAAGTGCTCGCTTTGCTTGCGTTCGGTTGCTCCTCTTCATCTGCGAATTTTGTGCCAAAATTCTTGATGAGCACGCTGACGCGTGGGGATAAAGCGGCTGGTTAATGGATGTGTTATAAACAGAGTATAGATTGAGATGGTTAATAACAATAGACTTATAGTATTCTCGTTTTTTCTGCGGACTGATTAACCCCTCCGTCTTGTGTCGCTCTGCGCTCCACTGCGACCATCCTCCCCCTAAAGGGGGCGGAGTTGGGAAGTGTATGGGGAGATTTTGCTATATAAAGATGTTAAACAACAAACTATCATAACGACATCAGCAAGCGTAAATATATTTACAACGAACACTGGCGCAACGAAGTGGAGTGCTGGTGAGTGTAAATGTATTTACGCTGGTGTACCGAATGGACAAATGCAAATCAGCATCCGCATTTAAACTTTCAACTTTAAACTTTATAAATAGGTTTCGGTATGCTTAACAGATACTCACCAAAAGAGGGTGCTAAAAGGGTAAAAAAGATGAAAAAGATTGAGTTATTGGCCCCGGCGGGCGACATTGAAAAACTTAAAACGGCATTGCATTTTGGTGCGGACGCCGTTTATTTTGCTGGCAAAAACTATGGCCTTAGGGCGTTTGCGGGCAATTTTGAGGATGACAATTTAAAGGCTGCGGTGGCGCTGGTGCACGAGGCGGGCAAAAAGGCCTATGTTACCCTTAACGTGTTTGCGCGCAACAAAGATTTTGAGGGGCTTGACGAGTACCTTAAAGTTTTGGTTGATGCGAAGGTGGACGCGTGCATCGTAAGCGACCTTGGGTTGTTTATGTTTATCCGCGCTCATCAGCCGGGTCTTGCGCTGCACGTTTCAACGCAGGCCAACACCACTAACAAGTTTAGCGCGAAAGCGTGGGCTGACCTTGGGGCAGAGCGCATCATCCTGGCGCGCGAGTTAAGCATTGCCGAGGTTGAAGAGATTTGTTCGGCGCTGCCTGAAAACGTTGAGGTTGAAGTGTTTGTTCACGGCGCGATGTGCATAAGTTACAGCGGGCGTTGCTTGCTTTCAAATTATCTTGCGGGCAGAGACAGCAACCACGGCGAGTGCGTGCAGGCGTGCAGGTGGCATTACAGCCTTGTTGAAGACGAGCGCCCTGACGAGAAGTTTGAGCTTCAAGAAGACGAGCGCGGCGCGTACATTTTAAACAGCAAAGATATGTGCTTGATTGAGTATCTTGACAGGCTTGCGGCGGCGGGCGTGACCAGTTTTAAAATTGAGGGCAGAATGAAGTCGCCTTATTATGTGGCAACGGTTGTGAATGCGTACAGGCGCGCGCTTGACGAACTTGAACTTGCAAGAAAGCAGGGGCGTGAGTATCACGTAAGCGATGAACTTTTGGGCGAACTTAAAAAGGCCAGCCACCGAAAATACACCACGGGCTTTATGTTTGACGACGGCGAAGTGAGGCAAAATTATTTGTCATCAAGCCAAACGCAAGAGAGTACGTTTAGGGCGATGGTTATAAAGGCTGAGGGTAACAGAGTGCTTGTTGAGCAGCGTAATAAGTTTAAGGTTGGTGACAGTCTTGAAATTTTAAGCCCAAACAGCGACTTTAATAAAAAGGCGGAAGTGATTAAAATTGAAGACGAAAAGGGGCAAAGTTTAGACGAAGCGAAGTTGGTGCAGCAAAGAATTTGGCTTACGCTTGATGATGAGTATGGCTTAGCTCAGGGCGACATTTTAAGGTCTTAATGATTAAGGCAAGCGGCGTTTGTTCGTTTAAAGCGTTGTTAGTGCGTGGCGCCTAGGGCGTTGTTAGTACTTCGCGGTTTAAGGCCGTTGGGAGTATGTAAAAAGTGCAAATTTAAAGAAAAAATCGAGTTTTTTGCCCGATTTTTTTATTTTACCCATTGAAATTGCGGTTTTTGCGTGGTATAATAAAGAAAAAATTGAGGGAAAAGTATGGATAGTTTGGCAAAGCGTAAGGTAACAAGCAAGGAGACTTTGGCGATTTTTAACAAGGTTTGCACGTGTCTTAAAATGGCTGATCAGTATTCGGCCGCAACCAAGGGCAGGGTTGAAGAGGCGGTTTTTGATATGGTTAAAAGCAATATGGTTATAACGTCGATGAAAGATGAACACGGCTTGGGCGTTTATGACTATGCGGCGCTTGGCAAGTTTAAAAGCATAATGGGCTTAACGCGAACTTGCGAAAATGGCCTTTTTAGAAATGACCGCGAGGAGATGCTTTTTGACAAGGCGCGCGAGGGCGACAAGTTTGCTGAGTATGATTTTATTGAAGGCAACTTGCCACTTGTAGAGTTTTTGGCCGAAAGGCATTTAAACATTGCGGACTTTGATGAGTTGTATTCGGCGGGGTCGGTTGGGCTTATGAATGCGTACCGCGGTTTTGATAAGGCGCGCGGAATAAAATTTTCGGCGTTTGCGGCGCTAAGCATTAAGCACGAAATGTTTAAATACTATAAAAAGACCAAGCGTGTTGGCAACCCAATTGGCAAAGAGTATTCGCTGTTTGAACCGATTGTTGAGTTTGGTAGCGGGCATATATGGACGCTTATGGACATTTTGGAAGACGAGGATGCTGACCTGTTTAAAGGGCTTTATCAAAAGGATGTAAGCGAAAAGGTTAAGCGCGTGCTTGCTAAAAAACTTACGCAAACTCAGCGCGAAATTATTGAAAAATTGTATGGTCTTAAAAACGAAGATGCGCAATCAGTGGCAGAACTTGCGGCGGAAAGAAAGGTGACCGCGCACAATATTTATAACATTCAAAGCGCGGGGTTCAAAAGACTTAGGACTGCGCTTGCGGGCATGTATGAAAATATGGAAAAATAGCAGCCATAAAAATGGCATAAATATTTAAAATTCGACATAGATTTTATCGGGGGATAGAATCTATGTTTTTTAATTGGCTTATTGGGCTTTTGTCTAAACTGTTTTTGTGGACGGGGCTTATCAAAAGCAAAAACGCGTTTGCTAAACCGCTTTCAGGCAAAGAAGAAGATGAGCTTTTTGACAGACTAAGTAAAGGCGACAAAGAGGCCGAGGAACTTTTGATTAAGCACAACCTTAGGCTCGTTGCGTTTGTTGCAAAAAAATACAAAAATTTCAGCGACCAAGATGAACTTATCTCAGTTGGGTCAATCGGGCTTTTAAAAGCGGTTAAAACATTCAAAAAAGAAAAGGGTCGGTCATTTTCAACGTATGCGTCAAGGTGTATCGAAAACGAGATACTTATGCTTTTTCGTGGGCAAAAAAAATACAACCAAGAAATTTCGATTGATGAAAGTATCGGCACGGATAAGGATGGCAACAGCATAAGCCTTATCGATATTTTAAGTGAAGATTGCGAAGAAACGGTGCTTAGTAAGGTTGAAAATAAGATGCTTATGGAAAGGGTGAATGCGGCCATCGGCAGGTGTTTGACGGAGCGCGAAAAAGAGGTTGTTAACTTGCGGTTTGGGGTTGGCGGCGAGGTGTCACACACACAAAGAGAGGTTGCGGCCATCCTTAAAATTTCACGCTCGTATGTATCAAGGATTGAAAATGAAGCAATTGAAAAGATAAAAAACAATCTTTATTAAAGGAAAAGTGGTAAGGTGGCTTGTATAAAATCTTAATTAGAAAAAGCGCAAAACTAACCTAAAAATAATAAAATAATGCATTAATTTTTAAAAATAGCACCAAAATTGCAGTTTTTGACAATATTCGACAAGTGTGCGCTTTTGTTTAAACTTTACAAAAACTGGACGGCGTGGTATAATGAACGTATGAAAAAAGCGGATTCTAAAAATATGAATATGAACAGCATTATGGCGAAGTTTGATGGTTTTGATAGCGATAAAGAGTGCTTAGAGTATATTTGCAGTCTTTTAAAAAATGTTGATAAAATGAGTGAAGACCAGCGACGCCGGCTTAAAAATTCAACGAAAGTTATGATGAAGCGCTTTCCTAATATGATAAACCTAACAACCCGAAGTGGCGAAAGTTTGGGGCAGGTTTTAGACGTGCTTGGCATTGATAAAAATTGCGAAATTGTCAATTTTAAGTATGGCGGGTTTAGGACGGCGCGCGAGCAAGAGCTGTTTGAAAAGATGCAAAAAGGCGACAAGTTTGCGGCCACCGATTTTGTTAATATGAATATGGGGCTGGTTAATTCTATGGCCAATCATTATTGCGGAATGATGAATTTTGATGAAGGCGTGTCTTTGGGGCTGGTCGGGTTGGCGGCGGCTATCAGCACGTTTGACAGCAGCAAGGGATGGCGGTTTGCAAGCTATGCGGCGCGCGTTATATCTAATGAAATTTTAAGGTCGCAGCGCCACGAAGACCGAATGGCTGCGCCCAAAAATGTTTTGTATTTTTATGACGAAGTGGGCATTGACAGCAAAACGGGCGACACGGCGTGCCTTATGGATTTGATAAAAACAGAGGGCGATGACCCGACATTTGATATGGTGGACGAGCGAGTTGGCGGCGAAGAGCGCGTTAAGATTGTTAGCGACATTATCAAAAACGACCTTACGGATATGGAGCGTTTGGTCATCAAAAAGCGCTATGGCCTTGGCGAGAATAGGTGCTTGACTCAGCGCGAAATTAGCGAGATTATCGGCTATTCGCGTGCGTACGTTTCGTTGGTTGAATTAAGGGCGATTTCTAAGATAAAAAAGTTAATCGAACAGCGGGCTGCAAGATTGCATTTTGGATTTATGGTTGGCAGCATCAATGGCGCGGATGGCAGCATTAATAATATTGCTAATAGTGTTATTAATGGTGCTGCTAATGATAGTGCTAATGGGGTTGCTAATAGTTTTGAAAACGGTTTGGGTGGCGAAAACGAGAAGTCTGTTGGGGCTTGACAAAAACCGTGTTTAGTGATAAAATACTTAAAGAGTTAGCCAGATGATAGCGCGCAAGGGTGACCTTGTGTGAGGAAAGTCCGAGCACCGCAGGACAAGTGCGCTTGATAACGTCAAGCTAGGGTGACCTAAGGAAAAGGGCAACAGAGATAAACCGCCAACCGCCCAAACGGGTAGGGGCAAGGGTGGAAAAGTGGGGTAAGAGCCCACTCGTGGCATTGGTGACAACGCCTCGCTGTAAACTCCGCACGGTGCAAGATGTAGGGCATTAAGGGCTGTCCGCTCGCCCTCAATATCGCATAGAGTTACGTGGCAACACGTAAACAAGATTGATTATCATCTAAAACAGAACTCGGCTTACAGACTAACTTTAACCCCTCTTATGAGGGGCTTTTTATTTGCAAATGGTATTTTTATTTGCGCTTTTAAGTTGCTTTTTTACACAAGAAAAAGCTAGAAAAACTTAAATTTAAGCGTCGATTATTTGTTGATTTTTTCAAAAATAAACTGGTGGATTATGCTGAATAATTGTGTAAATTTTTAAATTTTTCTGGCGTTTATGTAAAAATTTTTGTAATGCAAAAAACGCAAAATTGAATGTAAAATGCAAAAATAATGGCAAAATATTGAAATTGCGGGTCAAAATTGCAGAAAATGCACGTGCATATATCGAAAAATTAATATAAATTTGCGTCAATTTGCACTTTTTTTAACAACCCCCTTGAAACTGGGGTAAATAAGTGGTAAAATATAGAAAAACTTTACGGGAAGAAGGTTATGGTTAATTTACAAACGGTTAAAACGGTTAAGCAGCTTTGTGGGATAATCAAGCGTATGGACGATGCGACGGTTGAGCAGCGTTCAAAATTTTGTTCGTCAGTTTCAAAACTTGTAAGCAGTGACCCAAAAATTCTTGACCTTAATTATTGTGGAATTGATTTTAAAGACCTTGCGTCTAAACACGGTTTTTCGTTTGATGAGTTTGGTAACTGTGTTGACAACTTAGACGCGCAAGAATGCAAGTCAGGCGGCGTAACTTGTTTTAAAAGCAAAGAAGATGAGAGGTTGTTTGACCTTGCTAGGTCTGGCGACAAGTTTGCTGAAAACGATTTTATTGAAAGAAATATGCGGCTGGTTTATAGGTACATTAACCGCTATAAAGACTCGCTTGACGAAGACGAGATTGTGTCTTTGGGAAGCTGGGGGTTGATGTCGGCCGTGCGTGCGTTTGATAAAAATATGAAGAACTCGATGGGGATGCCCGTGTCGTTTTCGTCGTATGCGTGCATGGCGATTGAAAGCCGCTTAGGGTATGGCCTTGCGCAGAAACAAAAGCAAGAAAAGAATAAGCCGGTTTTTCTTTATGACACGTTGCAGACGGATCAGTCCGCAAGCGACGGCGGCGAACTTTGCCTTATTGAAACTGTTGAAAATCAGGCTAAGCGCCCTGAGCAGGTTGCTGAAAACAACGAAATGGTTGAGACGCTTTTGGGCTTTTGTAAAAAGGTTTTAAAAGAGCGCGAGTTTAACGTTCTTATGAGCATGGTTGCGTTTGACAGAAATGGAAACGAGATGGCCAAAGAACTTGGCATCACCCGTCAGCGTTGCAGCGAGATTAAGCTTAAAGCCATTAAAAAACTTAGGGTGGCGCTTGGCGCGGCGGGCTATACGGTTTGCGAAAACGATGGCGAACTTGCCTTAGAGTTTCAAAAACTTACCAAGAGCCAAAGCGCGGCCATAAAAGAGGAGCTTCAAGCCTTGCCAAAATCGGCCTTTACGAAGTGTGACGTGTTAAACAAAAAACCGCGTAAGGACGAGGCGGCGGTAAGGGTTGCTAAAATTGGCGACCTTTTGGCGGACGTGCCTGATAGCGAGTTTGTTCATAGTAAAAAACAACTTTTGGGGCTGTATCTAAGACTTTTTAAAACTAACCGAAACTTGCTGGGTTCGCCTAAAATTGGGGCCATTGCCGACCTTAAAAGGATTGACTTTATCTGGCAAAATTGCTTTAACGAGGACGAAAACAAAAATATCGAATTGCTGGCGAATATTGCAAGCGAAGAGCTTTACAGGGCAAAGCAAAAAGAGGCTTCATATAAAGGCACGAATGAGATGAAAAAACGCAGCCAGGTAATTTTTACTGACCACATTGCGTTCTTTCTTAGAAACTTTGATTTGGCGCAAATTGGCGTTACCACCTCGGGTGCGAATGGCGTTAATTTCAACAACGATTTCAGCATTATTTATGGGATGGCCGACGATTTCAATCTTGGCGCGGTTAACCTTAATGACAAGTCTACGGCCACCAAAATCAAGTGCCTTAAACTTATTGACCAGTTTCTTGACCTTAATGTTGACGACTTAACCAAGCTGATACTAGACGATTATTATCACAAGCGTATGACGTTTGTTGACCTTGAAAATATTGTTGACTTAAACAGGGTGTCGATTTCGCAGCGCAAGGGGCGTGCTTGTAAACGTGCTGAGCTTTATGTTAGTCGCGAACTTGAAAAACTTGCTTATTGTGATGAAGATGAAAGCGAATGTGTTG
>CAVCHC010000014.1:0-23800 GCA_963602035.1 Acutalibacteraceae bacterium
TTATATTATTTTGCAGACAAGGAGAACCTATGGGCTTAATTCAATTTCTTAAAAATTATGACAACAATAAAAACGTTAAAAAAGTTAAAAAAATAGCCGACTTGGTTGTGGCTAAAAAAGATTATTACGCCGCTCTTGACGACATCACCTTAAAAAACCAAACCCAGGTTTTAAAAGACCGATTAAAAAATGGCGAAACGCTTGACGACATTTTGCCTGACGCGTACGCCGTTATAAGCGAGGCCGCGTGGCGCGTGCTTAAACAAAGGCCGTATTACACCCAGATTTTGGGCGCGATAGTTTTACACCAAGGCCGTATTGCTGAGATGAAAACGGGTGAAGGTAAAACGCTGGTAGCAACCCTGCCAAGTTATCTTAACGCGCTTAGTGGCAACCCCGTTCACGTGGTAACGGTTAACGAATACCTTGCAAAGTATCACAGCGAGTGGATGGGCAAAATTCACGAGTTTTTGGGGCTAAGCGTTGGGTTTATTTATGCTGGGCAAACCGAAGAAAGCAAAAGAAAGGCCTATCAGGCTGACATTATTTATGGAACAAACAGCGAGTTTGGCTTTGACTATCTTCGCGATAACATGGTTGTAAGAAAGCAAGACCGCATCACAACGGGGCTACACTTTGCCATTGTCGACGAAGTTGATAGCATCCTTATCGATGAGGCGCGAACTCCACTTATCATCAGCGGCCCAAGCGGCGATAACAGCGAGGTTTATCTTACCGCCGCACGCTTTGCCAAAACCCTTAAAGACGACGATGTTGACATTGACGAAAAGAAAAAGGCCATCAACCTTACCGAGTCGGGCGTAAGCAAGGCCGAAAGATTTTATCATATTGACAACTTGGCTGACATTGAAAACACCTCAATTAACCACAATATTAACAACGCCATACGCGCGCGCTTTATGATGAAAAAGGACAATGACTATATCGTGCGTGACGGCGAGGTTTTGATTGTTGATGAATTTACGGGGCGTGTGATGGTCGGCAGGCGTTACAGCGACGGGCTTCACCAAGCCATCGAGGCCAAAGAAGGCGTAAAGGTTAATGCCGAAAACAAAACAATCGCAACCATCACCCTTCAAAACCTGTTTAAGATGTATAAAAAACTTAGCGGCATGACGGGTACTGCTAAAACCGAAGAGGCCGAATTTAAAACCATTTATGGCCTTGACGTTGTTGTTATTCCAACCAACAAACCCGTTATTCGTATTGATAAAAATGACCGATTCTTTTTCAGCCATGACGCCAAAATTCGCGCCGTTGTTGAAGAAATTAAAGAAAGTTACGAAAAGGGTCAGCCCGTGCTTGTTGGTACGATTACCGTTGAAAAAAGTGAAGAACTTAGCAAAGCGTTAAGGCGTGCGGGCATTCCTCACAACGTGTTAAACGCCAAAAACCACGCAAAAGAGGCCGAAATCATCGCGCAAGCAGGGCGCCTGGGCGCGGTAACGATTGCAACCAACATGGCGGGTCGTGGTACCGATATTTTGCTTGGCGGTAACGCAGACTTTTTGGCTAAGCACGAACTTGTTAAGGCGGGTTACAGTGACGAAATCATCGCCGCTGCTACCAGTTATTTTGTGCCTGACGACCCAGAGGTCAAAGAGGCGCACAAACTTTATGTTGACAGTCTATCAAGGTTTACGCCTGAAATTAAAGAAAACCGCGAAAAGGTTATTGAGCTTGGCGGCCTTAAAATTATAGGTACTGAGCGTCACGAAAGCAGGCGTATTGACAACCAGTTGCGCGGACGTGCGGGCAGGCAGGGCGAGCCAGGGTACTCAGTGTTTTATATCAGCGCGGACGACGATTTGTCGCGCGTGTTTGGGTCAGACAGACTTAAATCAATGGCCGCGACCTTTAAACTTGACCCTGACACGTCGATTGACTGGAAGTTCTTCTCGCGCGGGGTTGAAACGGCGCAAAAGCGTGTTGAGGGCTTTAACTTTACGGCGCGCCGAAACGTTGTTGAGTTTGATAACGTGTTAAACCGTCAGCGTGAAGAGGTTTATGCATTAAGAAACCGCATCCTTGACGGCGAGAATATGCACGAGCGCATCTTAGAGATGATTGGCGAAGTTGTTGAGATGATGGTTGACGACTTTTGGGTTTTCAAAGACCCTGATGACGCCGACGTTGACGGGCTTAATGCCGAGCTTGAAAAGCGCCTGCTTGAACCTGAAACCAATTTCGTTACGCTAGATATGGTTAAGCGCAACAGTAAGCACGAACTTATCGGCCTTATAACTGACCGCGTTATCGAGCGATACGAAGCCAAAATCGTTGAAGACGAAAAGTTAGGGGTTAAGTTTGACGAGGTCGAGCGCACGCTTATGCTTAGAATTATGGACAGAAAGTGGATTGACCATATTGACGATATGGACAATTTGCGTATCGGTATCGGCCTGCGCGGGTATGCTAACCAAAACCCAATCACGATGTATCAGCAAGAAGGCTTTGATATGTTTGAAGAGATGGGTATTGCCATGCGTAAAGAAATAGTTGAGGCTGTTTTAAACGTCCGCATCCAAGTGGCTGGCGCACCAAAAATGCCCGAGCGTAAACAAATCGCGGGCGCCAAAGCGAAAGTAACCCACGCCCAAGCCGCCGAAACCATCGGCCGCAACGCCCCATGCCCTTGCGGCTCCGGTAAAAAATACAAAAACTGCTGCGGCAAGTAAATCAAAACTTAAAAAATTTTCAAAATTTTAATGATACTAAATTAATTTTTAATAAGCCGCAAGGTTATGAATTAACGCAAAATGTGCACTGATTATATTTTAAAATAATCGATTTTCAAAAGAATATACCAAGGAAAATTCAGTATGGAAATATTTGCAAAAAGGTTAAAAGAATTAAGGCTTGAAAAGGGATTAACCATGAAAGAGTTGGCTGAAAAAATTTCAACAACTGACGCAACTATTTCTAATTGGGAAAATTGTATTAATGAACCCAAAATTTCCTATTTAAAATCAATCGCTATTTATTTTAATGTTTCAACCGACTATTTGCTGGGGCTAGAAAATTAAAAACTTTACACCTCCTGTTACAAAAAAATAGCTAAACCGATAAAGAAGACCGTAAAATTGTGTTAAATAATCGCAATCTTACGGTCTTTTTATTTAAAAAAGTGACCCTTAAAATCGCTAAGATTTGGATGAATACGGCGCAAACAAAATGCCCGCAAAATAATCTAACTTATATAATTTAATTATCAACCAATCATCTAACCTACCCAACAAAAAACCGCAAGATTGTGATGAATAAGAAAGAAAAAAGAGGCTTATCAAGACAGAGCGTACTTTTTCGTACGTGACGTCTTGGAAGCCTTGTATTTTCTGCACTTATTCGCGCAATATTACGGTTTTTTTAAAGAAGTTTTGGCAAAGGTAAAAACCACCACCCTATGTGCCCGCGCCTTTAAAAGCTCTTGCGCGCACTCCGTACTGGTTGCGCCAGTGGTGTAAACGTCGTCGATAAGCAAAACGGTTTTGCCTTTAAGGTTTATGCCCTCTTTTAATTTGTATGCACCCTTGATGTTGGTGGCGCGCTCGTCACTTGAAAGACGCGACTGGTTAGTGAGTTCTTTCACCTTGTCAAGCGTGTCAACAAGCGGCAGGTCAAGAAGTTCGCAAAAGTGCGTGGCGATAAGTTCGGCGTGGTTAAACCCGCGCTGTTTAAGTTTGTGCTCGCTTTGCGGAACAAAGGTGACCACGTCAGCAACCTCAGTCGAACTGAGATACTTATTTGCCATCAAGCGCGCAATCAGTTTCGCCAGATATTTTCGGCCGTTATATTTAAGGCCTTTTATAAGCGCACCGCTGACGTCGCCGTACTCACATACCGACATCGCGCGGTCAAACGTGCGTTCTTTCCCTTTACAATCATCGCAAATCAACTCGCTTGGTCTAAGCTTTGCGCCACAATGCGGGCACTCGTGGCCATCGTGCCAGTCAATCGCGCCGCTACACTCGTCACACAACTTCACCTCGGGGTGTTCTAACTCTCGGCCGCACGCAAAGCAACCAAACTCCGGAAAAAGCGTATCCTCAAACCGCCCCAGCCACTCTTTTATCTTCTCTTTCACCCGCCCCATAATTTCACCTAATCATTGTTTTGGTTTAAAACGTCAACCCACTTGTCAACAGAATCGCCAGCATCTTGACTTAAAAGCGTATCTTGCTGCTTATCGTTATGGTTTTTACGCCTGTCATTTTGGGCGTCTTTGTTATCATCTAGGCTATCCGTTTTGTTTGGGCAGTTGCTTACCCCTATCGCAAAGATAATAAACGCCAGCGGGATTAAAATCATAACACTACTGTTATTAAGCATTGATTCAACAATCCCATATGCCGCGATAGTAAACAGCGGAATCAGGCTATGCCAATATTTTTTAAACGGCTTATTTTTTGTTAATCTTACCATAAACTGCGCGATAACAAACACAAAAAGGGCAAAACCGATTATGCCAAGTTTTTGGAAAAACTCGATATAAATATTATGCGTTGAGTTATAATTATTTGGCGGAGGTGTTTGAATTTCACTGCCCATACCAAGCCCAAACAAGAATGTAAAACCATTTCGTCCAACAAGGCTAAGGGCATTTTGCCAAATAACTTGGCGCCCCGTTGTAAGACTATCAATCCCAAAGCTGCCATCAAACACGCCCGAGCGTTTTAAAAACACGTAGATCATCAATCCAATCGCTATGGCGATAACTGGCGACGAATAAAGCATCGCCTTTTTAAAGCGATCAAATTTCAAGCAGTCACGAATGCCAACTATCGTTATTGCGCCGAAAAGCACTATTGCAATAAGCATAAAAGACTTGCTGCCCGAAAGCATCCCGATTATGGTTACAACGGCCGCAAAACAGAAATTTTCTACCCTTAACTTTTCGCTAAAAAATCTATAAACAAAAATCGATAAAACAATAGCACAATATTCAGACAAATGGTTTGGGTTAGCAAACAATGCGCTGTATCTAAACCCCTTTCCTAACGGCGTTTGCTGCACAATTGCATTCGCATTCGGTATTTCAAAAAGAATGGTTGAAAACGCACAAGCCACTAACAGGCCAACAACAAGCGAAATAGACACCTCGCGAATATTGATTTCTTTAAGATTAAGCGTTGCAACAAAAACCAGCGCAACCCCCAAAACCACAAGGCCAGTATAAAGCATTTTTTTGCCATTAATAACGCCGATTGGCAAAAGCATAAACACGCAAAGCGCCAAAAATGGCAGCCACTTTTGCGGCTCATAAACAATCTGTTTGTTTTTAAGCGCTATGATTAAATATTTAACTGCAAAAAATGCAAGGCACGCAACAAAAACAACGTCGCCCCCAAATACCCTTAAAACCGCGCAAAACGGCGAGATAAAGCAGATAAGCATAAGACCATTATTAAAGTCATTAAACGCCAAAAGCACCAAAAAACCAACAAGCGCAACAAACGCCAAAGCCGGTGTAATCATACCAAACGCGCAAAGCAAAATAGCGATCGACAAATCAATCCAACGCCGATTGCTTAAATAAAAATCCTTTAACTTAAAAAATAAATCTTTCATACGTACACAACAATACTACCACAAACCAATTTCAATGTCAATGCCAAATTGATTGCATAAATTTTCAGTTTGATTTAAAATATGTTAAAGATAATAAATATACGGAGCGCAATATGAAAATTTATGGGATTGAAAAGGTGAGTTTGGTAGATTTTGATGGGCATATTTGCTGCACGCTGTTTACTGGCGGGTGTAACTTTCGGTGTCCGTATTGCCACAACGCGGGGCTGGTTTTGGGGCGCGACCTTAAAGAAATAAGCGAAGACGAGATTTTCAGTCACCTTTCAAAACGCCGCGCAATGATAGACAGCGTTTGCATTTCTGGCGGCGAACCCACCATTAATCCAGACTTGCCCGAATTTATCAAAAAAATCAAGGCGCTTGGGTTTTTAGTTAAGCTTGACACCAACGGCACCAACCCAAAAATGCTTGAATATTTAATCGACAATAACCTTGTTGACGCGGTGGCGATGGACATCAAATCAAGCAAAGAAAGTTACTTTAACGCGTGCGGCGCGGACGATGAAAAAACGCAAAATGTGGCTGCGTCGGTTGAAATTTTGATGAAAAAATGCAAAAATTACGAATTTCGCACTACTTTGGTTGAAAATTTGGTTACCGAAAAAGACGTAAATTTAATGGCGAATTGGCTGGCTGGCGCACAAAAAATGTATCTGCAAAAGTTTGAAGATAAAGGCGGAAATTTGGCTGGTGGTCTTAACGCCATAAGCCGCGAAGACGCGCTTAAATTTAAAGCAATTTTAGAAAAAACTATCCCCGAAGTTCACCTTCGAGGATATGATTAGAGGAAAGTTTAAAGTTTAAAGTTGAAAGTTTAAATACGGCTGTTTATTTTCAGCAACTTCTTTTCACTTTTAACTCCTCCTGCCTCCGCCCCCTTGGGGGAGGGTGGTCGCACGGCGACAGAGGGGGTATAAGCCCTATTAAACCTCGCGTAAATATATTTACACTCACCACCTCGTCGCAACACAAGCTCATTTTGTGGCCAGCCCTACTGACGTAGGTGTGGCCTAAGTTATCGCTTGGTTGCTCCTCTTCGCCTGCAAATTTTATTCTAAAATTTTTGGCGAGCACACTGACGCGTGTAAAAAGATTTGCTTCGGCCAGTGTTCGTTGTAAACATGTTTACGCTTGCTGCCGTCACACTAACGCTCTACTGCTAATTGTCATTGCGAGCGAAGCGTGGCAATCTCAGCCGCCTCATCCCCACGTGTAAGCGTGCTCATCGAGAATTTTAGTTATTGTATTGCCATATTTTTAGCAGCTAAATAATTCATTTCAAGAAAGTTGAATATCAACATTAATTATCAATATTAAACATGGGTGCCGCTAAGGGTTTCATAAATCTGTGAAAGCGGCACTATTTTTATGCCCATTTTTTCGATTTCACCGATGGTGTCTGCGATGGCCTTTGCGGTAGGCACGCCGCCTTCGTGCCCAACGTGACCGATAGCGATGGCATAGCCTTTATCAAGCGCAATCTGTGCGCCCTCGCGAAGAAAACGGCAGGCATTTGCATAGCCGCCTTGGCCGTGTGGCTCTAAAAACACGTCGCGCCCGAGGTACGCCATCCCGCACGCCGCGCACGCCTCTTGACACTTGGTTTCGATGTGCGTTCGGCTGTCACAAAAAAACTTGCCCGCGCCTTTAAGATGGTCAATTATGCCCGTCATCAGCTCTTTGTTGCGGCACACGCCCGACCCGATGTGGATGTTCGCGCCCGAGGCCATTGGCAGCTCTTCAAACGCGGCATCAAGTTTAGCGCTCGCGGTTTCGCAACTGTCGCCGTTGCCGATAAACGTGGCGCCATACCACTCTCTTGGCAGCCGTACGTGCGACTCCATCGGCATATGCACAATCACCTCGTGCCCCATCTGCTTAGCCCGCGCGGCGTCTTGCTTAGAGTAATCGACGAACGGAATCACGGCGCAGGTAAGCGGCGCTTTGATAGCAAGCATCTCGTCGACGCCCGACCGGTCAAACCCGCCGAAATCGTCGATAATAATCGCCATCACAGGAGTTTCAAACAGCTTGGCCGTCTCAGCCCCCTCACCCGCAGCCTTTTCACCGCCCGCAGCCTTACCTGTCATTGCGAACGAAGTGTGGCAATCCCCTGTTACATCGCCTGCACCCATTACCTCATTCGACATTGCAAGCCCAGCGCCACAGTTTTCAATCGCGCCATCAACGCCCGCCGCCGCTGACATCTCTTTAATTTCTACTACTACCGACATTTCGTCAGTTGCTGCGTTTACTGACACCTCTCCCGTGCCCGCCGTTTGGTCGTCCGCCAGTGCGCACACATTGCCCGCGTTAGCAGCCACCGAGCCAATTAAAAACCCGGCCGCCAACAAAATCATTAAAAAACAAATACAAATCTTTTTCATACCCTTAGTTTCCCACCCCGCCCCAAATTTATGCAAAAAAAATAAAAGCGCCGCCTTTCCGCAGCACTTTTACCCGCCCACTCCTCTATTAATGCCCCAAAAATTAATCACAAACGCAGTGACTATCAAGGCACCAAACCTTTTGTAAGTACTATCAGCGGGCTATCGCCATTTCATTTAACAACAATATTTAACCGCGCCCACGCCCCTTATATGTCGAAATTTGTCGAAAAATTAGCCAATTATTGACAAATTTATATACGCGTGTTACAATTTTGTTAACAAAATTTGCTTTTAAAATAATATAAAAAGGTTAAAAGGAGAACAAAATGAAAAAAGAAACAATTATGCGTTTTAAACGCGCGACTGCCGCTGGTCTTGTTTCGGCCATTCTTGCACTAGGGACAAGCTGTGGCTACAAGCCTGAGCACTCAACAAGCTCAACGCAGCCATCACAAACGACCCAAACGTCTCAAACCACGCAAACCACCCAAACAACGGGCGTGCCTTACGTTGAGGTTGACCCAGAAGTTGACGCAACCGTTATCGGCAAAGAAAACACTCTTTCATTAATCAACCTTTCAAACACCGTGCGCCAGATGATCAATGACGACTCTGCATTCGGCAACAACTTTTCTTACCGCGCCGAAAGCGTGCTTGTTACGGGCATAAGCGTGACTGACTATGTTGAAGAGGAAGAGGCCGCAAACGAGGACGTCCAACAAGACGAAACCGCAAAAAAATCGCTTGTTACCATCAGTTACACCGCCGACGCTGTTGACAAAACCACCGGCGAAAAAGCCACCATTAATGACTCCATCTCTTACGTTACCCAAAACCAAGAGGTTAATAAACTCAGCAACAAGGCATTTACTCTTAGCGACGTTGACGCCTTTTCAACCGCCCTTATCGAGGCCAACCAAGAAAAGATAGCCGAAGCGCAAGAAAGCCAAACCACCACCCCATCGGGCGACACAACGATAAAAACCGACCCGGCCGACGCCATCAAAAGCACCACCACCGTCGCGGACCAAAACCAACAAAACGATATCGTTCAATATGTTATTGACAATTATTTAAAAGAAGCTCTGCAAAATGCAATCGATTCAAGCCAATACGTTCAAGAGTTAATAGGCCTTGGATACAATATCGAAAGAGTACATTTTGTTGGTGACAGCACTGAC
Source organism: Acutalibacteraceae bacterium (assembly GCA_963602035.1). Taxonomy (GTDB): domain Bacteria; phylum Bacillota; class Clostridia; order Christensenellales; family UBA1242; genus UMGS2070. The sequence goes on from CAVCHC010000014.1 coordinate 9,182, forward strand.
TTTCATTCTAGATTTTACAGAATGGCTCGTTCTGATGACGCTGTGGCTGGTACCCACCTTGCGCTGGATCATTATTACTATAGCCTAAGAACTCCTTATTTTTATATGTCTTTTGACCAAACAGCTCTTTGTGGCTATATCCCAGGCCATGAAGAAGATAACAAGCAATTTTTTTATGAAACCTATACAGGTTCTATAGGCTCTCTGGCTATTGCCTTGGCAAGAAATTCTGAAACTAATGAACTTATCGCAATCAACATACCCACTAGCACATACTTTATTATTCCTGACGATGTTAAAATAAATCTACTTGCTCAATTAGGGATTAAAGATAATGTTGACTATTTAAATATTCATAAATTTTATGATACCCCTCAAGAATTAATTTATGCCAACGTTGATTTTGAAAAAAACATAATTCAAAACAAAACAAAAGAAGAGTTAGCAGAAAACGCAATGCTTGTCCTTGACGTCTTCACAAACAATGGTGAAAAATACATTACTCCCCTTAACAACTTGGCTATAGATTATTGCAATATTTATGATATAACAAACCATCCAAGAAAAGACAACTTCCTTGATATTGGTATCCTTAGACATCTTACAAACAACAATAAATATAGCCTTGACTTTACTCAACCTCAGCAAGAAAAAGAATAATTTAAGATAGAAAAAAGTAGCAATTTTCAAATTGCTACTTTTTTTGTTGTGTTTATGCAACCAAATCTTTGATGAAATATGAATATGTTACACCTTTTATAATTATTGTAACCGTCGCGTCCGGATCAGTGGACGACGTAGTATAAGCGATGTTTTTCGTGCCCGCGTTATAATCTTCTGCAAATTTATATACACCACCTTTCTCAAGATGAACTCTACCTTGAACATAGCTATATTTCCCAGTGATATCAATATCACAACCATTTACAGCAGTAGTTATGGTGTATCCAGCACCCAAAATGTCATTAATCCTTATAGCATAGCTTATATAGTCGCCAAGTTTTACGTCACCAGTTGCGTACGCATCAATAACCCCGCCGTTAGCCGCATTAATAGCCTCTTTAACATCCGTATATGTTCGGTTTCCAACCATAAACACGTTCGTTTCAATAAGCGATACAGTTGCTGCGTAAATGCGATAACGTCCGTCCTGATCAATGCCAACATAATCAAACGTCACGACGCCATTGTTAGCAACACATAATCGATAGTTAGATGAAGTAAACACGCGTACAACGTAGCTATTTAAACTTGTTTCGGTTGTTTCAAAATCAACAGAATTTGCAGATGCCGAAATACTTTGCGTTGCTCCATAAACAGTCATTTCATTTTGTATCAGCATAATTTGAAGGCTTCCACTAAACGAAACTGACGACAAGTTAAAGTTAAGCCTATAAATTATCGGCAACTTATTCTCGCTCTCTTTATACATACAAAATAGATCAACAACATTTCCGTCTTCATCTAATTGTTTTCCATCCTTATAACTATTGCCCGAGCCATCACTTTTTGTATTCCATTCATAACCTTGATACAACTTACCATCAGCGCTTGTATAGCTATATCGCGAAGGATTAAGATTAACTTCATATGCCAACTGCTCAGATTCAGGCACATATGAATTTCCACTTGACCCCGTTTCCATTACCCAATATTTTATTCTATATAAATCACCATAATAGGCCTGAAGTATTGTATCCTTGGTTACATTGATTGTTGAACCAAGTGCATAAAGCTCTTTGGTAACAATATCAATGAAGGCAGAAGGCGCAATAAAAGTATGTTGCGAATTATTTGCTTCTATCTGCTCTTTAGTTGGCAATTGATATGATGTAACACTGCCAGAGTAATATTCGGTTTGAGTGTTCGCAGAGTCTCCCACCGCGCGACAATAAACAACAAGTGAATACTTTGTTTCCGACGAATCATAATCAGCGTAAACCGTTATAACATTGCCGTCCGCACAATCCTCTGCCAAAGTTTCAAGAGTATAGCTTGACCCGGCCGAATATTTCTTAGTGCCCTGAGCATTTCGCCACATAGTAAAGCTTGCGTCAAAATCAGAGTTGTTGTTAGCCGCAAATGACGCCGTCCACAATGTTATCGTTTGACTTTTTGACACTGAGGTATCTGAAAAGGCATCAATGTATGCGCCAGTGGTTTTTGATTGAATCTTTAGATAAAAATCATATTCGCTGTACGTTGGTTTCACGCTTTCAAACCATGCCTGACAAACAAGTCCGTCATAAGTTGAGCTGTAAGCCAAACCATAATCCGCAGTTGGGCCATAGCAATCTTTCCAATTGTATGGATATGTGTTATAACCAAGCATTGTCAAAGAGCCATCAATCACATTCCATACTTCTTCTTTAGCTTTGCCATGGACGCCGTTTTCTCCAACACAATATGAAACGCCTGATGTCTCTTGAACCCCGCCTGAATTGACAAAGTATATTGCATACATCTTGCCCCAAATTGAGTAGATATTATACTCTCCAAACGGCTCTGCATTAGCCGGAACAGTAAACGTTGTATTATTTTGTGTTATTTTTCTGTTGCCATTGCCGTCATTATATGAAACAACGTTTGTTCTAAGTTTATAAAGTTCGGCTTTAAAATATGGGTTGGTGGTGCCTTGAATTAACAAGTCATCACTGCTTGCAGAATATCCAATAAACTTGTAACCGTTTTGAGTTATCCTGCCTACCGTGGTTTTATATCCATATATTTCTTGCAATTGCGCTAAGATATCAACTGACTTCCCTGCAAACCCATAGAAGTATCCTGTGTTTTTAAGGGTGCCACTTATCTTATCATTGATTAAAATTTTTGTTGCAGATGAATAGATATCATAGATATGTCCATTTGCAAAAGTTGAAGTTAATGTAATGGTTATATTTGAAGTTTTCAAGCCAAGTTCAGTCACATCACTGAAAGCCGCTTGGCTTATCAAATAGCCCTTAAAGCGTTCGTGTGTTTTGCCCGGTAAAATATTTGAGTAATCAATGTTTATATAACTACGCGCCATTTCAATAGTATCACCAATGTTGATTATAAATGTTTCAGTTGGCGTGCTTGAAATAGACCAGCCGCTTTTTGAGGTCTCACTTCCAACAATCGTTGGATAGTAATTAAGCTCGATAGTATCGCAAACTTCAAACACGGCATAGATATAAACGACTGACCTTTTGTTAGGGTCGCTGTATTTAGTAAAGTTAGTTTCAGACATTTCAAACGACGTTATTTCTTCCATCGCTGACGTGTCACCATTTTGGCAAACTGCCCAATATTTAAATCGGCTTCCCTGTTTAAGTGGCATCTTTATCGTTACCGTTGCGGCCGTGTTTCCGCTTGCATCAGTATACGTTGCGGTTGTTGGCCCAACATTTAAGCCATTAAATGAATAATTTAAACTTAAAAATCCGCCAAATTCATCGGCTTTTATTGATATGCTTCCGCCGTTGTCATCTTTAATGTCTTGATAGCCCGTGTCAGGATAAACAAACTTAACGGTGCCCGCAACCTTTTCCCATTTAGCAAAATACAAATCTTGCAAAGCTGTTGGATCATAGCTTTCGCTTGAAGGGTTAAATTTATCCAGGTCTTCGCGAAGTTCTTCTCCGTTCGCATCAAACCAGCCAACAAATTTATAGCCGTCGCAAATAGGCGTTGGCAACTTTCTGTCAACAAGCCATACATCCTTGGCCTTTTGATATGCCTTACCTTCGCCATAAGATATAACCGTCCAGCCTGAACCTTGTTCAAATGGCATTTCAACCGTATACCCTTCTTCTGGAACCGGTACAACAAGCCTTAATGCTTTGCCATATGCGATATAAGCATATAGCGTTGTATCCGCAGATAAAGTGGTATTGCTGTCAACAAGTTGAGAGTTGCCATAAGGCGAATATGATGAATAAGATTTTGTGTTAGAAGGAACAAATGCGCTATTGTTTCTATCACAAGTAATGCTAACTTGTGAATCACCAATACCATATGGACCGGTAGCTGTTAAGGTAAATTCAATTTTATAATAACCTACGCTGTTTAGCGTTATAGTTTGGGTCTTAGTTTCATACCCTGCGAGTATTTGATTTCCATCGTCATCCTCGTCCCAAATTGCGCCAGCACTAATATAAATAGTGCTAATGTATTTTTTAGCAACCTCTGCTCCTTTTTGGTTGTAAGAAACTAAATAGATAGAAGCGGTTAAAGCTGGATCGATGTCTCGCTTGTAATAGTCATCGGCCGACAATGTTAACTTAAAAGTACTTCCTACTGCTGATGAGAACAATAAGAACGAACCGACTTCTTTTTTCTCATAACTTGTACTGCCAAGATTAATTGTTTTATAATTGCCCGTGCTGTCAGAATAGACCTTTCCTTCGTATGAAACTTCCAGGCCATCTGAACCGCTATACCAGCCGCTGAACGCTTCATCTTCGCTGTCTTTAACATCAGGCGTAGGCATAAAGTTTTTAATACCGCCTGCCGCCGTGCCTGCTGGAATAATACGATAGAACCCAAGTCTTTCAATATTATTCGCATCAAGTATTAAGCCATAATACAAATCTTTTTCTGCGTTATATCTGCCCGAGTTACCATACCCGTCACTGCTTGTTGCCCAGCCCTGAGCATCGCTTATGATTGGGTCAGCATCATCGCCTGAGAAGTCGCCATCAATCTCATCAAAAGTTATTTTCTTAGCATTAAGCGTCCAATTAACTCTTATGTTAAGGCCGCTGTTAGATAATTTATTAGCAACACCGCTTTCTGAACTGGTGCCAGTTCCGGCCGTTGTTGGCGTATGTGCACTGTCTCCCATAAATATAACCGAAGTTACCGTTACAGGTGCGCTTGTTATTGTGTTATAAGTAAACCCGCGTCTAAACAACTTAGCAATCGCGGCCGTTATATCAACTATCTGATTGTATCTTATCAAATTGTTTTGAACAAAAACCAAAGAATAGTTGTCTGAAATTCCAACGCCAAATTCACCGGTCTTACAAATAATTGCCCGCGCAAAATCTAGCGAATTAACTAATGTTTGCGTGTATCTATCCTCTTGAAGGATAATCTTAATTGTAAACGTCTTCCTGGTGAGGTCGGCGGTGAAGGTGGTGCCGGCGGCGGAGATGTCAAGGGTTTTGCTTGACTGGTTATGCGTAAAGTATTTAATAAATACCATTTCGGCAGGGTCACCCGAAAGCGCGTGCGCTTCGTCTGTAAGCGTGTATGCCCCGCCCGACCCGCTGGCCGTGTTGGTTTGCGCCAAAATGCTGTTTAATATGTCAGCAAGGTTGCTTGCAAGCGTGACGTTAAAGGTCAATACGCCGCCCTTGCCAACCGTGGCCGTTTCGCCGTCAATCGTGAACGCGCTGCCCTCTTCCAGATACAAGTCATACGCGTCAGTTGTCAGGTTTTGAAAGTTAAGTTTAAGGCTGATTTTAATCTTAGTTATCTCTACGTTTGGCGTAAAGACGATTTCGCTTCCATTCGTTGCGCCAAGGCCGTTAAACCACGCGCTGCTTGCTGTAAAGTTAAGCGCCGCGTCAGTTGCAATCGCGCCCTTGTTTGCGCCGTCAACGGTTACCTGCCAGCCCGTAAAGTTAAAGATATAGTTGCCATTAGCAAACGTAAGCGTAACGTAATTGCTTACCTTGCCCGTTGCCCCAAACGTTACGTTTGCAACAAACCCAGTGCCCTCAATATAACTTGCGCTGACACCCTTCATGGTGTAATGGTCGCTGGTAAGCTGTATTGTTTGGCCACCAACAGTGATAGATTCTGGCGTTTTAAACACAAGTCTGTACGTGTTCGCTTCCCAAACGGCCGTAATCTCAACTGACAAGTCCTTGCCATCGGTTATAATCTCGCCGCTAGCGTCATAAACGCTGTCTGGCTTAACGAAGTACGCACCGTCAACATTTACCTCAGTTTGAACGCCCGCCGCCGTCCACGACCACTTGGTTTGGTGATAGTATTGGCTTGAAAGCGTGATGCGGCTTGAAATAAGCTGGCCAGTGTATGGGATGTTTTCAATTTCAGTGTTTGTTTTGTCGGTACTGATAAATGTGTAATTCTGGTTGCCAATCTTGCCGATAACACTAAGCCCGCTTGGGATGTTGCCAAGGACATAAATTCTTGCTTTGTATTTAATAACGGCGAACGTGATGGTTATCGTTGCGTCGCCCGTTACGGTAAAGTTAACCTTGCCCGTGGTGTTTTGTTTGTTAAGGTCTTCGGTGGTTACCGTTGCGTTCGCGCTGCCTACCGCTGACACAACATAATAGCCATCATTAAGCGTAAGCTCAATCACGTGCGCCACGCCATATTTAATGTTAAGCTTTTGACTGCTGCTGTTTATCTGCGTGCCCGTGTCGGTGCCGCCCGCCGTCTTAACGACGATTGTTTTAAACCCAACAAGGCTTAAACTGCCGCTTTCGTCTTTAATTTCAATCGTGGTCTCGTACGCAAGCGTTTCCCACTTAACTGACACTGTTGTGTTGCCCGCTGGCATTACAGCGCCGACTGAAACCGCGTTACCACTGCCGTTATCGCCAAATACGAATGGGTTGTTTGAATCGGCAAGTTTGTGCCCCGCAAGGCCTACCGTTACGCCGTCAAGCACGCCCGAATTATCTTTCGCCCTTAACGCCGCGCCGTATTCAACCGTGCGCTCATAATAGCTGCCGTTAAGCGTAAAGCCCGGTGCACTCGTCACGCCCCTGCTGTTAAGTTTAAGCGTAAATGTTTTTAAACTGAATTTTGGTGTTAACACAGCGTCCGCAGTACCACAAGTGAAGGTTATGTTAGTGTCTGTTTTGTTTGAAACGCTGCCATCACCCGTAAGCTCCCACATTGTAAAGTTATAGCCCTCTGCAATTGAAAGCTCAATATTCAGGCCAGCGCCAAACTTAATGCCCGTTGCAACAATGTCACTATTTGTTGATGTCTTTCCTGCTACTTTAAGTTGACTTACGCCCGCAACAAACTTAACCGTTATCGTATAGGTATAGCGCTTATAAACCATATAGATTTCGGTTGTGCCATCGCCCTTTACAAGCACGGTGTCACTCGCGCCAAGCGCCGTCCCATCTTTTTGGGTTCTAATCGCGTTTAGATAATATTTGCCCGTGCCGCCTGAGGACTTTTTCTCTGCGTCAAACTCGCCTGCTGTAAGCCCAGCGCGCGCCAAAGACTCACTCATCAAGGCCTTAATATTTTCAACCGTTAAGTTAGTGCCCGCATAGTTTTTATAGCCATTATCCGTATAACTGGTCGTGTTGCTGTCAGCCGCGTTTTCAACCATATGGATGATTTTAACATTAACCGTGTTGGCGCTAATTGTCCATTGTGCCACGGCCGTAATGTCTTTGTCATACGTCCAAACAAGCGCCTCTAACTGTTCATGAGAAAGGGTTTCGCTGCCGTCATTCGCTATCTTTCCATCGCTATCAAAGTCTACCCACCAAACGTACGTCGCGCCGTATCCTGTTACCACAAGGGTCGGTACGCTTATTGAAATAAGCGCGTCATCAAACGTAAACTGACAAGTTGTTGACGTCGTCCCCTCGGTGCCAAAATATGCATTAATCGTGGTGCCTTCAACCGTCGCGCTGCCCGCGTTCAAGGTAAGCGTGTATTGGTTGGCCGTCGCAGACCACTGCGCATAGATTGTGGCCTTATTTTCAGTGTGGTTAATCGACACAATATTGCTTTCATTTAAAATTGTGCTTTCGTTTACCACCATTCCGCCCGTTGACTTGTTAGCAAAGCCGTCAAGCGTGATAGTGTAGCCCTTTTTGGTTGGCGCTTGCGTTACCGAAATGCTGCTAAGTTCGGTTAATGCCGAATCATAAATGCCCTTGATTTCAGTTTTGTTAAGCGTTCCCGAACCAGCATTAAGCCCAAACGCGTCTCGGTTCATATCAATTGAAATCGTGTATTGTATCGCAACAAAGTACGCTTTAATCGTCACTTCTGCGCCGCCGGTTGAGGCCAAGCCCTTAAACCAAACGTCGCCCGTTGCGTCGTTTTTACATTCAGTACTATCGCTTGTAATTTTGCTTGTTATCGCGTCACTAGACTCGCCCCAAAGCGCCGTTGACGCGTTAGCGCCCGAAACCGTCCACCACTTAAACGCATAGCCCGTTTTGGTTGCGCCAACAAGGCTAAACGCCTCGTCAAACTTAACTTCAAACACGTCGCCATCGCCAAACGTGCCCGAAATGGCGCCGCCCGCCGTTACGCCACTGCCGCCGTTAAGGTCAAGCTTAACGCGATAACTTGTGGCCGTCCATTGTGCGTAAAGCGTAAGGCTACCCGCTGGCATAACGCTTGTAGCAGTGTACGCGTTGCCATTGCCGTCTTGCGCGTCATTCCAGCTTACAAATGTAAAGCCAGTGCGCGTAAGGTTAAGGCTGCCATCCCCCAAAACGCTAAGCGCATTGCCCGCGCCGACCGTTGTTTCATACGTCGCATTGCCATTTATAAGCCCGCCGTTTGCGATAAGCGTAAGTTTGTATTCGCCCTGGGTGTAGTTCCAAGTCGCCTCAATTTCAACGTTTGATTCGCTTGTAAATTGCGTGTTAGCGTCAACCGAGGTGCTTGTGCCTAAAATCCTGTACCCAGCAAAGGTTGCAACATAGTTGTCATTAATCGAAAGTGACGGCGTAACAAGCCCAACAACCGCGCCGCCAAGCGTTGCCTCGCCAAATGTTTGGCCAAATTTGATGCTAAGCGCAAGCGTGGTCGCGTTGCCATTGTTAACGAACGCGCCGCTAAACGTGCCAACGCCGTCAATGGTCACGCTGCCCGCATTTAAGGTAAGCGTGTACGTATTGGCCGTCCAGTGAACGTAAACGACTATCTTGTTTGTGCCCTCAACATCTTGCCCAGCCGAAATCGCCTCGGCAATCATATCTTTTAAGGCAACATTCTTTAACCACGCTTTGCCGCCGCCTCTTACTTCGCTTGAAATAAACCAGCACGACGCCGTGTAGCCCGCGGCCGAGAACGCATTGTCATAAAGGTCAAGGGTTTGCATGTAGCTTAACCCCGTTTGGTTGCTCATCGTTCCGCTTACCGCCGAAATAAGGCTATTATTATTAATATCTATATTATTACTATTATATTCAATAGTATATCCCTCGCGGCCGTCGGTGCCCTTTTCGCCCCAAACCGCATAAAGGGTTACCGTTGCGCCGTCGGTGGTTGAAAGGCTAACTACCTCTGCCCCGTCGCCGAACTCTGGGGTGGTGGCAGACGCATCACGCGCCCAACCTAAGAACACATAGCCCGTGCGCGCAAACGTGTTAAGGCTAAGCGTAACCGCTTGGTCAACGAAACAAGTTATGCTGCTAGGCGCGCTGCCATAGCCGCCGTTGCTATCAAACACGATGGTGTATTGCGCTACGGTAATGGTAAGCGTTATGGTTGCCGCCTCTTGCCCCATAACAAAGGTGATTTGGTTGCCCGTATACGCAAAGCCGCTAAGCGCAGTGCCCGATACGGTGCTGCTTGTTGCGCCCGTGATAGTGTAGCCCGCGTTTGGCGTAATGTTAAACACTACCGACGCCTTATCGCGCAAGCCCGCAACGGTATACGCGCCGTCAGCCTCCGTCCAAACAGCGTCGCCGCCGTTAGTGCCGCCCTCGCTGTACGTTTGGGTGAACGTAAATGCATTTATCGCCGAGTTTAGGCTAAGCCCCTGTGGAAGACTGCCGCCCGCCTTAATCGTAACAACGTTTGTGTTATAATCGCCCCACGACGCCGAAAGTTCTATAACTTTGTCATCCTTAAACTGGTCTGCCCCGCTAAGGCTGCTTACCTTATAGTTAGCCGCAACAATATTGCCTGCATAAGTCCAGTTGTTTATATGGCCATTATTAAGCGTTATGGTTGGCCAGCCGACGTAACTAAACGTGCCATCCGCCTTTTTAACAAAGCCAAGCGTGCCAGCGCCTGTTATTTCTTTAAAAAGAGTTTCAATACCACTTAGATTAAACACGTACGCATAGATGTATTCAATCGTTACACCGTCTGCTGCCAGTTGGGTTAAATAATAGTCTTCTTTGCTCGAAAGTCCCCAATCTTTAACTCCTTGGCTATTTTCGATAACAGCGTCTGACAATTTGAAGATAAGTTTATATTCATCGCGCTCAAACTCAGCCGAAATGGCAATAACAAGCTCGCCGTTGTCATCATAACTTACGCTTGAAAGATTGCTAAGCGTAATCTCGTATTCCGCCGAAATGGCGCCAAAATCTTCAATCTCATTGCCGTCGGCGTCCACAAACATTGCGCGCTTAAAGTGGAAATATTCGCCCGCCGTCGCCGTGATTTTTATCTTTTCACCAAGTTTGATTTCAAGATAACTGTCTTCATCATAACTTTCAAGCGTATTTCCGCCAATAGAAAGCGACAATTTGTTGGCCGTAATCGTATCAATACCATATTTATTGCCCGCAACCCACGTTGAAGGACTAACAAGTTTAACCTTATATTTAAGGTCATCGGTTTGTGGATAAAGCGTTATCTCGCCCTCTTTATTAAAGGCAAAATCAAATGTCGATTTGGTGGCTTTTCCCGTTTCGTTATAAACAAGCTCACCATTTTCAGTTACAATGCCTGTAAACTTGATGCCCTTTGCTTTTATTTTTGCAACGATTTCAGCAAATTTATTTTTCGTATCTTCGTCAAGTTCAGTTATAGACTTATACCCGCTGCCAAATGTTACCTCGCCAAGGTTAAGCGTGCCCTCGTCACCGAAATCAACAACAAGGTTATACTTGTGCGCGCGCCAGTAAGCAAACAGTTCAACTGATGCGGTTGCGCCCTGCTCGTGCGTTAACTCGGTTACGCCAAAGTACGCTTTTAATATGCTTTCGCCCGTAACAGGAACAAGTTCGTCCGCGCCCGTTTCAGCGTTTGCTGTTTTTAAGCAAATTTGGCCTTTATCGTTAAACACAAAGGTAGGGTCGCCCTCACCAATCGTGCCTTGCGCGTTAATACCAACACCCATAAGAACGTGCCCTGCGCGGGTGATAAGTTCAAAAATATTTTCGATTACTTCCGTACCGTTTTTAAGCGTTGGCTTGTTTAAACTAAACGAATACAAAAGCCCAAGTTTTTCTGCCCCGCCGTTAACTTGTCCGTTATTTGGGTTAATAATCACCCTTAAAAAATTTGTTTGCCAAATAGGTTTAAGTTCAAAGTCAACGCCATTTTCGGCCACCTGTGCCTGCTCGTAAGTAAGATTATCCACATCGTTAATACGCGCCCTTTTTCTTAAAAGCATAGCCGTATTGAATGGGTCGGTATGGTTTGCCCCGATAAGAACCGCCCAATCAGTAGTATACGACCCGTCGGCATTATAGATTTTTTGCTTAATCTGCCAGCCAATAAAGACGTAACCCGTTCTTAAAACATAATCTTTGCCATCAGCAATGGTCACCTTGTTATCATTGCCATAGATAAACGTCATATCGCCAAACAAACCAGTTGGCGTGCTTGATGCAAGGCTTTCACCATCGCTCGCTGAAATAGTGTATCTAAGGGTATATTCATTCGCCCTGTAATATGAATAAAGGTCAATCTGGATGTTGTTGGTTTTTAAGTCTTTATACTTATCGCCTCCATTTTTAACGATAAAGTCAATAAAGTCAGCCATCGTGCGCGAACTATCGTTCCAATACTCGATGTCTTTTTCACCATCGCCACCAACGCTTATTAAAAAGTTTTCGTGTTTCTGTGAATAAATATCCCACGCCTTAAAGGTATAGCCAACGTTTTTAAATGAGTTAGGCAAGTTTGAATTGTTTCTTAAAAGCTGCTCAACCGTTGGGATAAAAAAGTCTTCATTGGCGTTTTGCCCAAAACCGTATGCATACGTAAATGACGTTGCATCAGTATCTTTATTGTCGCCCGCATAAAAGTTGATTTGATATTTTATCTCAGTCCAAACCGCGTAAAGTGTAATATCGCCCGTAACGACGTACTCGCCTTTTGTTATATCTGCGTCCGCCTCGGCGGCACCTTGGGTTGTGCTCCACCCCATAAACTGGCGCCCGTATTGATAAATTGTTGGCATTGCCGAGCCGTTGATAATCGCGGCAGGTGTGCGGATATATGAGTTCTCTTTTGACGGGTCATAACTTGTTACCAAGCCCGATTCGTCGCTAAGATAAATCGCCTCGCTGCCCAGCGACCCGTTTTTAGGCACGCGCGCAACGTAATAACTTATAGATGGCGCACGCCCCGCAACCTCATAAACCGCGCCGCCAATAAAGTCAGGCACGTAGGTTACGGTTACGTACTCCTTTTTCTGCCACATCGCATAAAGATTAAGCTTATAAACCTTGTCGGCCGTGTCAAACTCAAAGCCCGTCCAGTTATCCCAGTCGCTTGCTTTGTATTCAAACATATTGCCAGGGAACTGTTCGGCATTAAGTTTAAAGTTGTTTATCGGTGTGCCATCAGCATAACTATAACTTCCGTCCGCGTTTCTAATAACGGTGAAATTATTTTGCGCACTTGCCGAAATTGGCGTGTCTGCCCAACCAATTATCATATATTCGTTAGACGAATTGAGTTTGTTATATGGCATTTTAAAGCTTGATAAAGACGAGATTAAAACCGTTTCTGGGCTTTCGGTTGCGCCCTCTCTCGCCCACTCAAACGGGAAGTTGGTTAAACTTTCAGGATAGTTCTTATCAAACGTAACTTTAATGCTTGCGTTGCCAAAAACCAAACTGCCGTTGTAAGTATGGCGCGCTGCATAACTTCCTGGCGCCGTGTTAAATGACACATAGATGTCGGTTCCGTCCGCGCGTTCTGCTGTATGCGGCCCCGTAACATCAATTCGCCCAAGGATATTAACAAGTGACTCCGCAGTGATACCATTACCAAAAATATTGGCGCTTAATTTAACGGCCGACTTATCATTTTCGGTAGCAAAGTTAAGTTTATAATAGTCATCATCGGCCAAGTTCTGCCTGAAATACGAACCAAAGGCCTCTTGATAAATCTGCTCTATCGTGTGGTCTATGGTAAGGGTGTGAATTTTGTAGCCGTCAAAGTTGCTTGTAAACGCACTTGTAAGCGCGCACGAATAAACCTTTTCGCTGTTACACGTTTCAACGGTTACGCCTGTTGAAGCGTTATTGTCATAATCAAACCTAAGCGCCGTTTTGGTGCCAAAGTTATAGCTTGTTAGGTTGATATTAATGCCCGTGTATCGCGCCGACGGAACAAAGTTAAGGTCAACGCCGATTTCAAGGTTTTCGCTTAGGGCGCCGTTGCTGTCCGTCTGGGTGTTTTCAATGTTAAGAGTAGTTAAGTTAGAGTATCCCGTAAAAGTCTTGCTGCCGATACTTGTTACGCCAAACCCAACGTTAACCGTTTCAATTGGCGCCTTAACAAACTTTTGCGTAAGGCCAAACAAAAGCTTTTCTTGGTCACCGAAATTGATGTTAAGTTTTTTAAGCAGCCTTACATTTGAAAGGTCAAAATTGTTTTGCGTGTATGCGCCGCCCGCGTTGTTATTGTTTTTATTTGTGAAAATCGTAAGTTCTTCAAGGTCAAGATAGGTGTTAAACGAATAGGTGCCAAGGTCAAAAACGTTAACCGACTTGCCAAGTTCAACCTTCGCCGCGCCAAGTTTACCAAAGGCCTGCATAACCTCGCTTGGGACGATTGACGCGCTTGAATTGTTTTTAACCGTAAGTTTTCCGCCCACCGAGCAGTTACTAAACGCGCCCGACGAAAGGGTCATCTTAGCGCCGATATAGCCGCTTGTGTTTTTATAAAAGGCCGAAAGGTCTTCAACAACAAAGTCGCCGCGGATAACGCAGCCCGAGAACGCGCCCGACTCTATCTTGTTTACGCAATCAGGGAGATAAAACTCTCTTAAACTTTCAAGCCTAACAAACGCGCCACTGTCAATACGCGAGATGCCGTTGCCCGAAGACGTGTCAAACGTTATCTTTTTAATGTTTCTTACAACGCCACTTGTGTTGCCATTAAACGCGTTTTTTAAGATACCAATTACTGGCGCGCCGTTATATTCACCGGGGATAACAACCTCTTCGGTGCGCTGGCCGATATACTTTTTAATGTCATAATAAACGTTGCCATCTTTGATGTTGTATTGATAGATAAAGTCGCCATACGAGATGTCGCCGATGCTTGACTTGCTCATCAAAACCACAAGCGGCGTTATAATGGCGGCAAGCAAAAACACAATGCCAAGAGTAAGCAAAAATACCTTTGTGCCAACACCCAAAACAACTTTATCCTTAGTTTGTCTTCCTGTTATATCTCTTGCCACGGTTTTCCCCTTTTTATTAGGCTTGATTATTCAAGTTTAGTGTTTGAAAAGTTGCGCCTAATAATTCACCTATATTAAATATATATAAATATAATAACAACTTGCGCGCGCACGTGTCAAATAAAAAAGGCAAAAAATAATATTTTCGCCCGTCAAACACAAAATTTTGCCCAAGAACATATTTTTATTTCTATTAGTTTTTACTCACCGCATAAATATATTTACACTCACCAAACTTCCACTTACGTTCCAGTCAGTGTTCGTTGTAAATATATTTACGCTTGCTA
>CAVCHC010000015.1:0-23787 GCA_963602035.1 Acutalibacteraceae bacterium
ACGCTTTATATCTTGAAGACAACTATCAAAAAGGAAATAGATTGGAAAATAAGTTAATAACACAAGCACAGGAGCTGATTGTTTTGCAAGAAGGTGTTGAGGCATTATTTAAAATGCTTCAAGACGAAAATGAAATTGTTAGATATTATAGTGCAAGTATAGTATTTTCTTTATATCCAAACGAAGCGAAAAAAGCCTTAAAAGAAATTGAAAAGAAAGGTAAAACACATTTAGCTTCTAACGTTAAATATGTTATTAAAAATTATGAAGAAGGAAACAACTATTTCCAAAAATTTCTTGCCAATGAAAAATAACTGAATATAAAAACTTGTTATAAAGTATTAGTCAGTTCATTAAATGGTATGGCTTAAATTAATGCCAGAGAGTTCGTTTATTGATGTAATGAGGAAATCATTTTTAATAAGGACGTATTATGATTATACAAGATTTTATTAGGGCGGTTAAAAAGAGGTTCGGCGGGTTTACTGTTGGCGTGAAGGGCTGCGGTAAGGCGACGTGGCTGTTTATTAAAAAGGGAAAGAACAATTGCTCAAATGTGTTTATTGACGAGGTGGCGGATGGGTTTGTTGTGTCGTTTAACGAGTTTGGCACGGATGAACTTTTTAGGCGTGAACTGACCAAGCAAACACAAGAAGAAATATTGGCGCATATCAAAGATAATGTTGAAAGGTTTGCTAAGTATTATGAAACACTTAAAAATGTAGATGAGATACGTGCCACGCTTTCAAGCCTAAACCAAACCATTTGTTCGGCGATAGACCAAACAAACATCAAGTTAAATATAGACGATACAAACGATATTTTTTTAATTGCTGGCGTGAGTGACAAACAAACTGGGCAGCCGCTTGAAAACCGACTGATGTATCGGTTATCTTTTGAACCATCGGGGTATGTTGCAACGCTGATGTTTAATGACCCATATGACGAACAGATTGATTATGTCGTTCCGCGTGATTTAAATGCATTTATTGAAAAACTAAACGATACTATCTGCCCAAAACCGAATAAGTAACAGATGTGATACTAGGGTTGCCTATTGCTAAAAGTAATAAAAGTAACAATAAGAATGCCCATCGCTAAAATGCGGTGGGTGTTTTTTGTGTGGATAGACGGAATGAGTAGATAAAGACTGATGAGTGTGTAAGGATAAGTGGAAGGAGTAGGTGGCGGCTGATAAACGCGTGGGTGACGGTCGATAAACGCGTGGGTGATGGCTAATAAACGCGTAGGTGGCGGCTGATAAGTGTTTTGTTTTGGCGGGATTTGAAAAAAGATTGACAATATCGGTGGCGGGCGGTAAAATACTAGTTGTACAAATGTCGAAATTGATTGTCGGTACTGATTGTCGAAATTGATTGTTGGTAGTAAGCGACGGTACTAATTATCGGTATTGAATATTGATATCGGTTGCCAGTATTGATTATCGATCTAATTATTGGTATTGGTCGTTGGTATCGGTGGCGGGCATTGTTCGTTATCAATAAAGAGATGGGCGTTGTTTGTTGCGCGAATACTGGTGGCGAGAGTTGGCTAGCTACGCGAGTGTTGATGGCGTACGCATTTGGCGGTTTGATACTGATACTTTTGGTGGCGGGAGAGAAGGCGCGAGCGGGGCGGTAAGGAGTTTTATGATAATCTTAGGGATAGACCCGGGGTATGCCATTGTTGGCTGGGGGGTTATTGAAAAGGATAAGCGCGGTAAGTGCACCGTTATTGACTATGGCGCGATAACGACGGATAAAGATATGCCATTTCCGCAGCGGCTTTTGGTTATCAAAAAAGGTATGGACGTTTTGATTTCGCGCTTTAAGCCTGAGGTGCTGGCGATTGAGGAACTGTTTTTTAACACCAACACAACAACGGCTATCAAGGTGGCGCAAGCAAGGGGCGTTGTGGTTTGTGAGTGTGAAGAAAAGGGCGTTAAGATTTTTGAATACACTCCGCTTCAAATCAAGCAAGGGCTTACGGGGTTTGGCCGAGCCGAAAAGGCGCAGATACAATATATGACCAAGATTATGCTTAACCTTAAAAGCGTGCCAAAGCCAGACGATACGGCCGACGCGCTTGCGGTTGCGCTTACTCACGCCCAAACAAACAATAATCTTAATTCAAATCAAATGAGGTAATGATGATTTACAGCGTTAAAGGAAAAGTAACATATATAGACGAAAACACGATAGCGGTTGACGGGGGCACGGTTGCGTTTGAGGTAATCTGTTCTACTAACACTATCCATAAGGCGATGAGCCAGCCTAACCAGATACAAACCATTCTTACGTACCTTCAAGTTAAAGAGGATGGTATGTGTTTGTTCGGCTTTTGGGACACAGACGAAAAGAACTTGTTTATGCAACTTATCTCCGTTTCAGGCATTGGCCCAAAGATGGCGATACTGATTTTGTCTAACGGGACGGTGGCAAGCATAATAGAGGCCATCCATTCGGGCGACACCAAACTTTTGTCTTCAATCAAGGGGCTTGGCAAAAAGACGGCCGAGAGGTTGTGCCTTGAACTGAAAGACAAGGTAGACGCCTTGGCGGGCGAGAATAACCTTATAACGGGGCTTGGGCTTAGCCGCGCTAAAACGCCCGAGATTGATGATGCGATTGAGGTGCTTATCTCGCTTGGGCTTACGCGTGCGGACGCCGTGCGCCTTACGTCACTTTATGCCGACGCGTCTATGACGGCCGAGCAAGTGGTGGCGGCTTGTCTTAAAGGTATGGGGAGGTAACTATGGAAGGCTTTGATGAAAAGTTTTTGCTTAGCACCAAGCGTGACGAGGTGGCGGATGACAGGTTCGTTTCAAGCGCCGCGCAAGAAGGCGATAATGACGTTGAAAACGTTCTGCGCCCTAAAACAATGGCTGACTATGTTGGGCAAGACAAGGTTAAAGAAAACCTTGAAGTGTATATCAAGGCGGCCAAAAAGAGGGGCGACAGTCTTGACCACGTGTTGCTTTATGGCCCCCCAGGGCTTGGCAAAACCACCTTGTCGCACATTATTGCGGGTGAACTTGGCGCGGGCATCAAGCTGACCAGCGGCCCAGCGATTGAAAAGGCCAGCGACTTGGCGGCGATTCTTACCAACCTAAGCGAGGGTGACGTTTTGTTTATCGACGAAATTCACAGGCTTAACCACAACGTTGAAGAAATTCTTTACCCCGCGATGGAAGACTTTGCGCTTGACTTTATGATAGGCAAGGGGCCGTCGGCACGGTCGATGCGCATTAACCTGCCGCACTTTACGCTTATCGGTGCAACAACCAAGGCGGGGATGCTTACGGGGCCACTTAGAGACAGGTTTGGCGTTATTTGTAGGCTTGAACTTTATAACGTAACCGAACTTGCAACGATAGTTAAGCGCTCGGCCAAGGTTTTAAATATTGACATTGATGACGATTCAGCGTGCGAAATCGGCTCGCGAAGCCGTGGTACGCCGCGTATTGCTAACCGCATTTTAAAGCGCGTAAGAGACTTTGCGGACGTGTTTGGCAATGGCAAGATTGATTTAAATATCACGCGCCACGCGTTAAGCAAACTTCAAATTGACGAACTTGGGCTTGACTTTGTTGACACGCGCATCCTTACAACCATTATTGAAAAATTTAAGGGCGGGCCAGTTGGGCTTGACACGCTTTCGGCCTCAACGGGTGAAGAGCCGGGGACGATTGAAGACGTGTATGAGCCGTATCTATTGCAACTTGGCTTTATTTCACGCACGCCACGTGGCCGCATTGCGCTTACGCCCGCATACGAACATTTAGGAATTAAGATTGATGAAAACAAGTGATTTTTTCTATGAACTTCCGCCTGAGCTTATTGCGCAGACGCCGATTGAGCCGCGCGACCATTCGCGTATGCTTACGTACTCTCGCAAGACGGGCGAGATAGCACACAAGCATTTTTATGACCTGGTTGATTATTTAACGCCTAACGACGTTTTGGTTATCAACAACACGCGCGTAATACCCGCCCGCCTTTATGGCACAAAAAAAGAGACGGGCGCCAAGGTTGAACTTTTGCTTTTAAAGCGCATAAATTTGACAACTTTTGAGGCGCTAATTAAGCCCGCAAAAAAGTTTAAGGTTGGAACCGAGATTGAAATTTCAAGCAACCTTTCGGCCAAAATCGTTGACAATGTTGACGAGATTGGCGGCCGCGTTGTTGAGTTTAGCGTTAAAACGGGCACGCTTGAAGCCGAACTTGACAAAATCGGCGAGATGCCATTGCCGCCTTACATCCACGAAAAACTTAATGACCGAGAGCGCTATCAAACGGTTTACAGCAAGATAGAGGGGTCGTCAGCGGCGCCTACTGCTGGGCTGCACTTTACGCCCGAGTTGCTTGAAAAAATCAAGGCCAAGGACGTCACGATTGTTGAGGTGTTGTTAAACGTTGGGCTTGGCACGTTTAGGCCAGTAAACGAAGACACTATCGAGGCGCACCATATGCACAGCGAGTATATCGAGGTCACCCCCGAGGCCGCCGAGACGCTTAACCGCGCAAAAAAGGCGGGCAAGCGCATTATCGCGGTTGGCACCACCAGCGTGCGCACCCTTGAAAGCGCCGCAGACGACGATGGCGTTATCCATCCCGTTAAAAAAGAAACGAATATTTTTATCTATCCGGGGGTTAAGTTTAAGTTTGTTGACGCGATTATAACCAACTTCCACCTGCCTGAAAGCACGCTTATTATGCTTATTTCGGCTTTTGCGGGGAGGGAAGAGACGCTGAAAATTTATAACCTTGCGGTGCGTGAAAAATATCGCTTTTTCAGTTTTGGCGACAGTATGTTTATATATTAGGAGATTTTATGGCAGAATTTGAATTTAAAGAAAAATGTAAATCAAGTCAGTGTTTCGCGCGCATTGGCGAACTTAAAACGCCGCACGGTGTTATCGAGACGCCGGTGTTTATGCCCGTTGGCACGCAAGCCACGGTGAAGGCGGTTGAACCACGCGAGCTTACTGGTGACGTACACGCGCAGATTATTTTAAGCAACACTTATCACCTTTATCTTCGCCCAACGGCTGACCTTATCGCGCGGGCGGGCGGCCTGCATAAGTTTATGAATTGGAACAAGCCGATTTTAACAGACAGCGGCGGGTTTCAAGTTTTTTCGCTTAGCGACCTAAACAAAATAACCGAAAACGGCGTGCATTTTAAAAGCCATCTTGACGGGTCGGCGCACTTTTTTACGCCTGAAAAGTCAATCGAGGTTCAAAACAAGTTGGGCAGCGATATTGTTATGGCGTTTGACGAGTGTTCGACCTATGGCGTTGACTATGACTATGCCAAAAAGGCGCTTAACCGCACGCAAAAGTGGTTAGAGCGCTGCTTTAAGGCGCAAAAGAACCCTAAGCAACTTTTGTTTCCTATCGTTCAGGGCAACTTTTTTGCCGACCTTAGGCTTAAAGCGCTTAAAGATGCGTTGCCATACGCGGGCGCGGGCTTTTCAATCGGCGGCCTAAGTGTTGGCGAGCCTAAGCCAAAAATGTATGAAATGCTTGACGTTTTGGCGCCACATTATCCTGCGGACAAGGCAAGGTATTTGATGGGCGTTGGCAGCCCTGATTGCATTATCGAGGGTGTTATTCGCGGCATTGATATGTTTGACTGCGTTTTGCCAACTCGCATTGCGCGCAACGGCACGGCGTTCACCAGCACGGGCAAGGTTGTTGTTAAAAATGGCAAATATAAAGAAGATTTCACGACGCTTGACCCTGAGTGTGACTGCTATTGCTGCCGTAACTTCACCAAGGCGTATTTAAGGCACCTGTTTAACACTGACGAGATTTTGGGCGCCCAGCTTTTGTCTATCCATAACCTTAGGTATCTTACGCACCTAACCGAACTTATTAAAGACGCGATTAGGGCAGACAGGCTGCTTGAATTCCGCGAAGAATACCTGAAAAAGACGGGTTATTAAAAAAATCGTCAAAAATCGCAGCAAACGCGTGCAAAATTGTTTGCAAATTTTGATAAAAACTGATAAAATCAACATATCAATAATTAAGGAGAGAAAAAATGAATTTATTACTTGCTAATAACACTGCCGGTGGGTCTTGGTGGGTTTATGTTTTAATGATTGTTGCGGTTGTTTTCTTGCTTATCTTCCCAATCTTTACTAACAAAAAACGTAACAAAGAGTACACCGAAATGCTTAACCAACTCAGCGTTGGCGACGAGATTAAAACGGTTGGCGGAATTATCGGCCGCATCCAGAAGATTAACAAAGAAAATGGTATGCCAAAGTCTATCATCATTGAAACGGGCGCAAAGGGCTCGGCGCAGACCTTAGAGCTTGACATAAGCTATATCGCCTTTGTTTTAAACCAAGTTAATCCGCCTAAAAAGGCCGAGGATGATGCTAAGGCAGATAAAAAAGCTGAAACCAAAACTGACGCTAAGGCTGAAACCCTAAACGTAGAAGAGGGCACCAATGAGGCTAGCGCTGAAACCGAACAAACTGACGAAGTTAAGGCCGAAGAAACTGCACCTGAAAAGGCCGAAGTTAAGCCTAACAAGCAAAACAAATCTAAAAACAAAAAGAAATAGTTTTTCTCCCCATCACGGGGAGTTTTTTATTGAATTAATATTGGCGTAAAGAAGATAATAAAACGCGGTGGTGCGTAAAATTTTAAAGTGGCCGAGTAAATGCCACTCAAATATTTATTGCAAATCGGCCGAATAAGCATAAGTAGAATTGTAAAATGTATAAAATTGGGGATAATTATTATTGGCCGATTTTAAAGGTTGACAAATTTTAATATTATTGTTACAATGAATTAAGAGGTTGTTATGGACGTTTTTGAAGTTGAAACCTATATGCATCACAGTGATAGGTTCTATAACTATGCCTTTTCGCAGATTAACGGGTGCGGCAGGCTTACACTTTTGGGGATAAAAGATGAGCCGATTTTTGACCTGTACGTTGCGAAAAACGGTGGAGAAGCGCCCGTGATGAATAATCGCGTTGAGGTGATTGCGGACGGCGTGTTTAAAAACAAGGGCAACATTTCAAGCATAACCCTTCCTGACCAGTTGATGATTATTGGCGCCCGTGCGTTTGAGCATAGTGGCCTAAGACACGTCGATTTCAGTCCGTGCAAAAACTTAAAGATTATAAAAGAGCGCGCGTTTTATGACATCTGCGCAAGCGGTGTGCTTGACTTAACGGCGTGCCAAAGGTTGTTTGCCATTGAAAAATATGCGTTCGGCGTTAACGATTTTGACGAGGTAAGGTTGCCAAGAACCACAATTTTTACCCTTAAATGTGAAGGTGCGTTCTCTAAGCGTAACGGCGGCAACACCGCGTGCACAAAACCAGTTGACGAAGAAGAGCAAATGAGTTTGTTTTAGTTTTTTTGTAATTAGCCCCGCGTTTGGGGCTTTTTTGTTGTTTGTTTACAAATATTTTGTTGCGTTGGGCGCTTAGTTTTGTTTATTATTGCGTACTGCTGATTACTCTTTAAAATTGTAATTGTATTAGCACTTTTAATAGTCAGTTTTGGCATAAACAAAGGCGGCTTAGCATAAGTTTTATTGAGGTAAAAAGAATGGTAAAAACAGAAACAAGCAGCAATAAAAGTGGTTTTTTTGCGTATTTAAAAGCGGGTATAATGGCGCTTATCATAACGCTTTTTCTTATTTTGATTTTTGCAATAGTTTTAAAATTTACAAATATTAGCGACAAGGTGATTGCGCCCGTAAACCTTGCCATAAAGGCGATAAGCATCGCAGTTGGCACCTTGATTTTGGCGCGAAACGGCGAGGGCGGCCTTAAAAAAGGCGTCATCTTGGGTTTGATTTTCACGGCGCTTGCGTTTATCGTTTTCTCAGCGCTTAATGGGTCATTTGTTTTGGGGTGGTCGCTTTTAGCAGACTTTGGCTTTGGCGCACTGGTTGGCGGCATTGTTGGCGTTATCGCCGTTAATTTAAAAAAGAATTAAGTTGTTTAAGTAGGATTTTATACCCCCTCCGCTTCACTATGTTCAGCAATCCTCCCCCAAGGGGGCGGAGGCTTACGCTGTCAACGACATACAAATTAACAGCAATATCTTTTCACTTTTCACTCTTCACTTTTAACTACCAAGCACAGCGCGGTTTTGGGGATTACCACGCTACGCTCGTAATGACAACAAGAAACTCAGCCGCATTTCAACTTTAAACTTTCAACTTTAAACTTTATTAGCAGCGCAATGTCGCTCTCTTTAACGCACAAAGAGGGCGGCTTTTTTGTTGCATATTCAAAAATTGCGAATTAAACTGTGGATTTAAGGCAAAAATTGGTTTAAATTATGAAAATTCTTGGCGAAATTGTTGACCGCTTGGGGTAGTTTAATGTATAATAAGCAAGTAAAAATATCTTTACAATACTTTTAAAGGACCAGTTTTTGATGAAATCGTATAAAAAATCTACATCTTTGTTTTTAATCATCTTTATGTCGGTCATTCTTGTTGTTGGTCTTGTTTTTGCCTTTATTCCTATGAATTTTGGCTCAACTAAGTACCTTTCTTTTGCGGGCAACATTAAATACGCAAGCGAATTAAAGGCAGGAATGTATGCCGAATACACCGCCTCGGGAGACGTAACTCGTGCCCAAATAAACACGGCGGTTGACCAAATCAAATCAATTCTTGCTGACAAGGGGCATTCTGGCGCGTTTGTTGCCGCAGTTGGTGACAAGTCTATCCGCGTCGAAGTCGGCCTTGAAACAGACGGCGAGTACACTGAAACTCAGTCGCTTTTAGCCACCATCGGCGTCGGCGTTTTTGAGCTTAGAACCAGCACGGATAAGTCTAAAACCTTTATCTCTGGCCGAGAGCACATAACCGATATTACAACCGGGTCAGCCTCAGGTTCAAGCTATGTTAAAATCAGTTTTAACAAAAAGGGGCTTGAAGCGTATAAGGCTAATATGAAGTCAGGCACCACGATTTATGTTTATATGGGCGACCAACTTCAAACCAGTTTTTCAGGCAGTGACGCGGCTTATAATGATATGTACCTTAACTTTGAGACCTACGCAGAGGCCGAAAAGTTTGCAACAAGCGTTAAGTTTGGCTCGTTCGTGCCAGTTGATTTTGACGAAACCAAAACCGAAATCAACACGATGAGTTCGCCATTTTCTACCGTTGGGCTTACAGCAGACATTAACAGCGCGGCTTATAACAAAAGCAACACCTTTGTTTTGCTGTTTGTTGCGCTTTTGGCGTGCGTTGCGGCGGCAATCGTGTTTATGGTTATAAAACACAGGGCATTCGGCGTTGCCAACCTTTTGTCAATGCTTATTTTGTCAGTAGTTATCACCTATGTTTTACAGCTTCTTCCTTGGGTTGAGATAGGGCTTAGCGCTCTTGTTTCTATCGCTGTTTCAAGCGCTATGATTTTTATGGGCGCGTTTATCTATATCGGCAAGGTTAGTGCCGAGTTTAGCCTTGGCAAAACCCTTGAAGCAAGCCTTGAATCGGGCTTTAAAAAGTCAGCATTTATCAACGCTGTTATCGCGGGGCTTATGTTTGTTGCGGGCTTATTCTTAGGGCTTTTAACAAGCGGGGCAGTTGCAACCGCAGCGATTATTCTTGCTGTGTTTGGGGCGGCCTATGCGCTTAACAATATCTTGTTTTTGCCTTGGTTTATCTCAATTTTCTACTCATTTGAAAAGAAAAACACCCTGGCCTATGGCTTAGGAGGGCAAAAAAATGACTAACAAAAAGACTCTTAAATTTCCACTTAAAATAATGCTTATCGTTTGCGCGTCTATTCTTGCGCTTTCGATTATTATCGCTTGTATCTTTGGCTTTAATGCAAGCGTTGAGTTTGGCGGCGGAAGCCAACTTAAAGTTGAAGTAAGCGAAACAAGCGCGCTTGGTAACGCGTACGCAAAAACAACAAAAACCCTTAAAAACAAGGGGCTGCACGTTGAAAGCGCCTTTGTTGAAGACAATAATGACGGGCACTTTGTTGTTGTAAGACTAACTAACAAAACCATCAAAAATGCTGACGATATCCGTGCGGCGGTAGCTGACGCAGTTGGCGTGGACGTAAGCGATGTGTCAAGTTTTGAGGCCGTGCGCGGGTCGCTTACCACTAACTTTATTCTTATGCTTAGCCTTGCAATCTTGCTTATTGCGATGGTTGTTTTCTTTGGCGGCTGGCTTAGATACGGCGTGGCAAGCGCAACAACGCTTACCGTTGTTTATCTTGGCAGCATAATTATGTATCTGGCGGCTTTGATTATAACGCGCGTTCCTGTTTCAAGCGGGTCGATTGCGGTTATGGGGCTTTCAAGCATTATAGCCGTTATTGCGTCTATTCTTGTTTGTGAGTTCGTTCGCGCGAATGCTAAAACCAAACAGTTTGAAGACCATTCGGTAACCGAACTGGTAACCGAGGGTGCAAATAAGGCGATTATGCCTTTGTGCGTTTTGGTGGCCTTTGTTGCGCTGTTTAGCATTATTTCGCTTTTTGCGCCAAATGCACTTGTTAAGCTGACGGCGGTTAGTTCGCTTCTTGGCCTTATTGTTTCAATCGGCGTTGGGCTGTTTGTTGGGTGCGGCATTTTAATCGCGCTTACGGAAGCTGCCGAGTTTAAGAAAAAACTTCAAGTATCGAAAAACCCAAATCTTAATAAAAAGTAATTGCAAAACCTTTTTAAGCCTTCGGGTTTGAAAAGGTTATTTATTTTTATGAAAAAAGAAAAAATTTTAACCGACATTCGCCTAATCGACTGGCTTTATAAACTTGGCGTGACCGAACCAAACGCGGTTCGTGAATTTTTGAACCCAAGCGCCACCCAGCTCCATCACCCGATGGGGCTTTTGGGCATAAAAGAAGCCGCCGAAACCATCACGGACGGCATTAAAAACAACAAAAAATTCGTTATAGTTGGTGACTATGACTGTGACGGAATTATGGCCAGCACGGTGGTGTATCAGTGTTTAAAGGCGCAAAACGCGCGGGTTGATGTGTTTATTCCTAACCGCTTTGACGATGGGTATGGCCTTAATCTTAACCTTGCGCAAGAGATTATCAAAACCGCGGCGCCAGACATTTTGATAACCGTTGACCTTGGCATTTCGTGCGCTCAGGAGGTTGAGTTTTTAAAAAACAACGGCGTTACGGTTATCGTTACTGACCACCACGAACCGCAGGCCGTTATCCCCGATTGTATCGTTGTTGACCCCAAGATTAAGCAAGACTATGCGTGCTCGTTTTTGTGCGGCACGGGCGTGGCGTATAAACTGGTGTCGGCGATTGCGGGTTTTGATTTTGCTAATAACTTTCTTGACATCGTTTCGATTGCAACGATTGGCGACATTGTTCCGCTTAAAGATGAAAACCGCGCGATTGCGGCGATGGGGCTTGAACGCCTAAATTACAAAAATTTCAGCCTTAAAAGCCTTGAATACCTTTTTAAAGAATTAAAAATTGACCACGTAACCAGCACGGATATTTACCTTAAAGTTGTTCCTAAAATCAACGCCAGCGGGCGAATGGACAACGGCAAAAAGGTGTTTGATTTTCTTAATACCACCGACGCGGACGTTAGACAAAAACTGCTTGCAAGCATGCTTGCAGACAACGCGCTTAGGCTTGACGAAATCACGCGCTCGGTTGAAATTGTAAACGCCCAGATAGCCAAAATGGACGTAATCAACCTGCCAATTATTTGCGTAAAAGGCGAGTTTCATCAGGGCGTTTTGGGCATAATCGCCTCGCGCATAATCAATGATTTTGGGCGTCCGGCACTTGTTTTTGCGCCTACTGAAAATGGTACGCTTAAAGCAAGCGGACGCGCGGTTGACGGCGTTGACCTTCACGGCGCGGTTGAAAAAATAAGCCATCTTTGTGAGCATTTCGGCGGGCACAAACTTGCTATCGGCCTTGAAATCAAGCAAGAGGCCTATGACGAGTTTGTTGCGCTTTTATGTAACGAAATTCGCGCGCAGATTAAGGACACAAGCGCGTATTACAAGCAAACTAAACCCGATATCGCCATCACGCTTGACGACATTGCCCCCGCGTTTTTAGACGAGCTTAGCCTTCTTGCGCCGTTTGGCTGCGAGAACCCTAAGCCAACGTTTGGCCTGTCTATTTCGGGCGCGGTGGGGTATAACCAGATTGGTGCAATGTCAAGCGGGCACCTTAAACTTAATTTAGGCAAGGGCAAAAACGCCGTGTTTTTCTCGGGCAAGGCGCACGCTGAAAGCCTTGAAATTAACGCGCCTAAAACCCTTTTTTGTGACCTTGAATACAATTATTTTGGCGGCAAGGCGATTCCTCAGGCCGTTGTTAAAAAGGTAAGTTTAAATGACCTTTCGTTTGACCAAACAAGCGCCGCTTTTCAGCAAGATAAGTTTGAGGCCGCGATGGCGATAATGGCGTCTAAAAATATAAGCAAGCTGCCGTTTGAGCCGCTTAAAACTATCACTTTTGATGGCCTAAACGCTGCGCTTAGTGACCCGTTTGGCACCGTTATTGTTGCGTCAACCCAAGCGGGGGCGGCGCGCCTTAAAAACCTAACAAAGCAGGCGCAGATAGCCGACGTTGTTTGCGAAAGCAAAAGCAACTGCGTTTTAGTAAGCCCAGATTTTGAAACCCAAACGCCGAAATTTTGCGGCTTTAAGCGCATTGTTTTTCTTGACGATGTGCCACTTGGGGCAAGCGCACTTACAGTTGATGGGGCAGAGGTTTTAGCGCTTGAAAGCTGCGCACAACCTAAACTTGCCTGCGTTGGTACGGCGGAAGAAATTCGCGAAAAGTGCGCGTTTATCTATTCGATAATCTATAAAAAGCTTAAACAGGTTGACGGCGCCAGTCGGCTTAAAATCGCCCAAAGTTTGCGCGTGCACCTGCCACAGTTTTCGGTCTATCAAATAGCGGTAAGTTTAAGCGTGCTTATCGACGTTGGCGTTTTGAAAGAAATAAAACAAGGCGCAATCGTGACCATAAGCGCAAGTGAAAATAATCAAAAGCGCAACCTTGATTTAAGCGCCGTCACAAAATATTTTTCAAAGTAGGGGAAGATATGCCTAATTTTAAATTTGAAGAACGTGTTACAAAAAATTATGGCGAAAACGCGCCGATTATTTTGCGTGCATATGCGTTGGCGCAAAAGATTTTTGCGGGTAAAAAGCGCATTAATGGCGACGAGTATATAACTCATCCGGTGGCCGTTGCGGGCTTGCTTGTTGATTTGGGGCTTGACTATGAAACGATTGTTGCGGCGCTTTTGCACGACAGCGTTAAGATGAACGTTTTAACGTATAAAGAGATAAAGGCCGAGTTTGGCGAGAACATTGAGGCGCTTATCAAGGGCTTTGGCAAAATCAGTTCGCTTCAATATGACCGCGACACCAACCCCGACGCCGAGCTTGAAAAACTTCGCCAGATGTTTTTGGCGCTTGGCAAGGATATCCGCGTGATTTTAATTCGCATTTGTGACAGGTATCACAATCTTACAACTTTAAGCAACCTCCCGCGCGAAGAGCAAATTCGTATCGCGCAAGAAACGATGGACATTTTTGTGCCGCTGGTTGAGCGCCTTGGTATGGGTAAAATTAAGTCTAGCATGGAAGACATTTGTTTTCGCTATTTAAAGCCAGACGAATATGCCCACCTTGACGCCGAACTTCAACTTAAATTTCAAAAGCGCGCCGTTGTTATGAATGGCCTTCAAAAAGACCTTAAAGACGTTTTAGAAAAGTTAAACATCAAGGGCGAGGTGACCTGCCGCTTTAAGCATATTTACAGCATTTATCGCAAACTTGCACGCGTTGGGCTTGACAAGATTTATGACATCATCGCCCTGCGCGTTATGGTTAACGACATCAAAGATTGCTATGCCGTTTTGGGCGAAATTCACGCGCGCTTTAAGCCCATCCCCGGCCGAATTAAAGACTATATCGCAAGTCCTAAGCCCAATGGGTATCAGTCGCTTCACACAACGCTTTTGACGCCCGAAGGGGTGCCGTTTGAGGTGCAAATTCGCACTTTTGATATGCATATGTTTTGTGAGTATGGTGTTGCGGCGCACTGGCGTTACAAAGAGGGCAACTCTAACAAATCGCTTTTGGATGACAAGATTGCGTGGTTTAAAAAGACGATTGAAACCGAAAAAGACATCAAAGACCCCGAAAAATTTCTTGACGCGCTTAAAATGGACTTGTCTACGGGCGAAATCTGGGTTTTAACGCCTAAGTTTAAGCCAATCGCGCTGCCTGAAAAGGCGACCCCGGTTGATTTTGCGTACGCCATTCACACGAATATCGGCAACAAGTGCGTTGGCGCCAAGGTCAATGACAGGATGGTGCCGCTTAACACGCCGCTTTCAACGGGCGACGTTGTTGAGATTATAACCAGCGCTAACAGCAAGGGGCCAAGCCTTGACTGGCTTAACTTTGTTCGCAGTGCGGGCGCCAGGAGCCGTATTCGCGCGTATTTTAAAACCCAGTCAAAAGAGGCCAACATCAAACTTGGCCACGACATTTTGGAGCTTGAAGCGAAAAAGTGCGGGTATCAGCTTAACGATTTGCTTGCCGAAATCGATATGGCCGACCTGACTAAGCGCTTTAACCTTTTAACGCTTGACGACGTTTTTGCATCAATCGGCTATGGCGGTATCACGGCGCGTCAGGCACTTGGCAAGGTTGTTGCCCAGCGTAAGCATAACGAAAAACTTGCGCGCAAGGCCGAACTTATGGCAACCAAAGAATACAAACTGCGCCCTGAAAACGGCGGCGTTTATGTTGACGGGCTTGAAGGCGTAAGCGTGCGGTTTGGCCAGTGTTGTCACCCAATCGCGGGCGACGATATTGTTGGGTTTGCAAGCCGAAGCCGCGGCATAACCATTCACCGAAAAGACTGCCCAAATATCCGCCAAATCGGCGAAGAGAAACGCGTCAATGTTGAGTGGAAAGAGGGTAAAGGGCAGTTGTTTAACACAACGATTTCAATTTTGGCGCAAGACAATGGCCTTACGCTTTCGCGCGTTACCACATTGCTTGCTAACCTTAAAGTGAATATTGCAAGTATGTCAAGCCAGGCAACGGCCTTAGGCGAGGTGCTTATCACGATGACCATCCAAGTTCAAGACCGTGACCAGGCCAAGGGCGTGCTTATCAAATTGCGCTCGCTTGAAGGAATTTATGAAGTAAAATAGGCGGCTATAAAAATTTTTAACCCAATATAACTTTCGCTTTTGATAAATGAGACCGAAAATTAGATTTAAGGGCGGCCGTATTTGTCATATTTTTTAGATATAAAGGCGGCCATATTTGTTAAATTTTTTAGATATAAAGGCGGCTGTATTTGTCAAATTTTGTCGAACGATTATTAGCGCATACCGTAATTGGTGTGCGTTTTTAATTTTCATTATGTTTTAATTGACTTGGTGCTTAAAAAATGCTATCATAAAATTGTGGTAATTGGCGCAAGCCAGTTTGATTTACATAATTCCGCGCAAGGCGGGTTTAGATAAATGTGCCATAAATAAAGGAGGGGTATATGTCAATAGGACTATCAATTGCCCTTGCCGTTATTGCGCTTGTTTTAGGGGGCGCAGTTGGCTTTTTTGTTAACACGGCTGTTTCAAAAAAGCGTATTGGTAAGGCGCAGGTGCAAGCACACCAGTTATTAGAAAATGCTGAAAACGAAGCAAAAGCCTTGAAAAAAGAGGCCTTGCTTGAAGCCAAAGAAGAGGCTTTAAAACTTAAAACCGAAACGGATAATGAGCTTAAAGAGCGTCGCGCTGAGGTAACGCGTATGGAAAACCGCGTTATTTTAAAAGAGGAGAGCCTTGACAGAAAGGAAGAAAGCCTTGACAGAAAGCAGCAATCGCTTGACGATCTTAAAGCGCAACACGAAAACAAACTTAAAGACCTTGCAAAAAAAGAAGAGGAACTTAACCAAAAGGCGGGCGACGTGTCAAAAGAACTTGAACGCGTAAGCGGGCTAACCCGTGAAGACGCCAAGGCGGAGCTTATCTCTCGCATTGAAGACGAGGCTAACAAAGAGGCGGGCGTTATCGTTCGCGACATTGAAAACAAGGCGCGTGAAGAGGGCGAAAAGAAGGCGCGCGACATCATCACTTTGGCCATTCAAAAGTGCGCGACTGACCAAACGGCGGAGGTGACTGTTAGCTCAGTGGCCTTGCCTAATGACGAGATGAAGGGGCGCATTATCGGCCGTGAGGGGCGCAATATTCGCGCTATTGAGGCCGCGACGGGCGTTGACCTTATCGTTGATGACACGCCTGAGGCTGTCATTCTTTCGTGCTTTGACCCAATCAGGCGCGAGGTTGCAAGGCTTACCCTTGAAAAACTTATAACCGACGGGCGTATTCACCCAGCGCGCATTGAAGACATCGTTGAAAAGGTTAAGCGCGACATTGAAAAGACTATCAAAGAGGCGGGCGAAAATGCAACGTTTGAGGCGGGCATTTATAACCTTCACCCTGAACTTATCAAGCTTTTGGGGCGCCTTAAATACCGCACAAGTTACGGGCAAAACTGCTTAAAACACTCGCTTGAAACGTCGTATATTGCGGGGCTTTTGGCGGGCGAACTTGGCGCGGATGTAGCGCTTGCAAAACGTGCGGGGCTTTTGCACGATATCGGCAAGGCACTTGACTTTGAGATGGAGGGCACGCACGTGTCTATCGGCTGTGAGGTTGCCAAGAAATACAAAGAGAGCCCAGAGGTCATTCATTGTATCGAGGCGCACCACGGCGCGGTTGAGTTTAACTCTATCGAGGCGATTTTGGTGCAAGTGGCCGATGCGATTTCGTCAAGCCGACCTGGGGCAAGGCGAGAGTCGCTTGAATCATATGTTAAGCGTCTTGAAAAACTTGAATCGATTGCAAACAGCTTTAAGGGCGTTGCTAACAGTTATGCAATACAGGCGGGTCGCGAGGTTAGAATTGCGGTTAAGCCTGATGAAGTAAGCGACACGGGCATTGTTGTTTTGGCCAAAGATATCGCAAGAAAGATTGAAAGCGAGCTTGAATATCCTGGGCAAATCAAGGTCAACATCATTCGCGAAACCCGCGCCAGCGACATCGCGTCTTAAATATGTGCGTTTTGTAAATGTTAAAACCTCTCGCCGCCCCCTTGGGGGAGGGCTGGTCGCAGTGGAGCGTAGAGCGACACTAGACAGAGGGGGTATTGTCCTATAAAAAAAAGAAGATATTTTACGTTAGTAATATTAACTAACATGAAGTATCTTCTTTTTTCAAGTTGATTTTATACCCCCTCCGCTTCGTTGTCGCTCTACGCTTCGCCTCAGCCCCTGTCGGTCTGACCGCGCTTGGGGCGCTCCCGCCTTTGGCTAAAAACTTGCCACTGGCAACTTTTCTTAACGCGTCGGCCCTCCCCCAGAGGGGCGGAGCCTGTCTAATATGGGCATTCCATAAAAAGCAATTTTCATCAACATTTCAACTTTAAACTTTAAACTTTACACTTTAATATTCCGTCTTGTCGCGGAGGATGACCTTGTTAGCGGCCTGTCTGCGGATGTCGTCACTCATTGCGGCGTAGTGTTTTTTGGTGGTGTTGATGTCTTTGTGACCCAAAACGTCAGCAACGATATAAATGTCTTGCGTTTCTTGATACAGGGCAGTGCCGTAGGTAGAGCGCAATTTGTGCGGCGTGATATGTTTTAACGGCGTAGTCAGCTCGCTGTATTTTTTAACCAACTTTTGAACGGCGCGCGTGGTGATGCGACGATTTTGAAGGCTTGTAAAAAGGGCAGGCTCGTCTTTAAGATACGGGTTGTTGTTTCTCAGTTCAAGCCATTTTAAAAGAGCCTCGCGAATTTCGTCGCTGAAATAAATAACCACTTGGTTGCCGCCTTTTCGCGTTATCCTTAGGCCGTTAATCTCAAAATCGACGTCGTTTACGTCAAGCCCAACGCATTCGCTAACACGCATTCCCGTCCCTAAAAGAGTGGTAAGAATGGCCACGTCGCGCACCTTGGTGTGCTTGTGATACTCGCGCGCGTTGCCCGAAAGATTGTCGCCATATTCGGCCTCGTCAAGCAGTTTTGCAACCTCGTCAACTTCAAGGCGGATGATGGTTTTGTCATGCAGCTTTGGGATATCTACGTTCGCGGCCACGTTGCTTGTTATAAGTCCGCGCTTAAAAAAGTATTTCAAAAAACTGCGCAGGGTGGCGATTTTGCGCGCCTTGCCATCCTCGCCATTGGTATACGTTTTGCCATCGGCGCCCGTATAATTGCCGATGTATGAAATAAACCGCTCGATGGTTTTTGACGTGATGTTGTTTAAATCGCGCACTTGCAGGGTGTTGGTGTTTTTGCCCGCAAACACGTTGGTCTCGTTAAACATATAGTCAAAAAACAGCCTAAGGTCATAGGTATAGTTAAGGCGGGTCAGTGCCGACGTGTTGTTTTCAATACCGATGAAAAAGTCCTCACAAAACGCGGGCAGAAAGGTTAGTTGCTCGCGAATTTTTTGTTCGTTTTTCAAATTTCTTTCATTAAAATAAGTTTGACTTCCCATACCGATATTATACCGCATTTTGTTTTGGGTTGTCTAATAAATTTGCCCTGATTTTCACCATCATTGCCCGCCGCATTTGTCCGCAGTAGACAGTAGGTATAAAAAGGCACCCAAATTTGTACGGGGGTGGGCAGCAAATATAAAAAGGCACCCGCTAGGGGTACCTGATAGTGATTAAATTAATATGTTTAATTTATTATTGGATTTATTAAAGGCCGCTATTAATCAATACAAAGATAGGTTCAAATTTGAATTAAAGGCCTCAATATAGTTGTAATTAAAAACCGTTAAATATGGAAATTTTTTGATCTATAAAGTATTTGATAAACGATAGAGCCGATGATTGGGCTAAGGCAGATTACGCAAGGAATTATCCAGTTAAGGTGGTTATAATCGGTCTGCGTGAAACTGTAAAAGCCGAATTGAAGGTTGATGCAATAGATAATAACGTAAAACTGAACGGTAAATAGCAGCGCGAATAGATGTGAAATTCGTGGTGCATACTTGGCCGTCACTTTTTTATACGGGTTGATCCAGAACTTGATGGTTGAGATAAACGCAATCAAAAGCATAACGCCCGCGCCAACGATAAAGTAAATATAGGTGCCAAGCACGGTGCCGTCAAGCAGATTAAGCTTGCTTGTTATAAGGTAGGTCAGCCCCAAAAGCAGCGCCTGAATAAAGAACACGATCCAGTTTCGCACCATCTTAATCTTGTTGGTTTCAATAAACGTTTTGCTTGAAACCGGCTCTTTAACCGCGCGGTAGTATGGGCGCACGTTGATGCCTTCTTGGTTAAGGTCAGATTTTAAAAGACTTAAATCTTTCGGCGTGGTGTTGGCGTCAATAGGGCTTGGGTCAAGCGTTTCGTCAACCGAAAGGTCATCTTTTTCCGGCGTTTTTTGGTCGCTAAATAGGTCAGCGTTAAAGGTGTTGCCCGTGATTTCTTGAAGCTTGCGCTTGGTGTCACTGTCAGTGTAAAGCGGGCTGATTAGGCTTGACCCCGTTTTGTCATAAACCGCGGTCAGGTCAACCTTGTTTTCAAACGGCTTGACGTCTTTTGGGTCAATGCCTTGGTCGTTAAGGTCGTTCATAAACGACGAATATTCAGGCTCTTGGTCATTGCCATAATCGCCCGGATTGTTGTAATCATCGTCGTTGCCCGCGGCGTAGGCATTAGAATAGTCGTCCGCGTTGCTTGCGTTATCATTCGCGTCACTATCGTCGCGCGCGTTGCCAAAGGTCGAATTTGTGTCGTCGCCAAAATTAGTGCTGAAATCCATAACAATCTCGTCGTCGCTGTCGGCCGCTGGGGTAGAGAAGTCTAAAAGCACCTCGTCGTCGCCAGTTGGCTTAGGCGCGTCGTATTTGTCCGCAAAATTATTCATAACTCCGCGCGGCGTAAAATCGTTTTCGTCCGCCTTTTTGCTTTCGCCAAAGTTGCTGCCAAGCGGGCTGTAAACTGACTGGTCAAAGTTGTAAGTCGGCTGTGACCCCAAATTTGTGTTGCCATCTGCGGCGTATTCACTCGATCCGTTTTCATTGTTAGCGCTCTCGGCATCGATGTTAATGGTAGAGTAAGGCGAAACAGGGTTGCTGCCGAACGTATACTCGCTTGTGGCATTAGTTGTTGCTGCGCCATTAAGGTGCAGGTCAGCAAGACCGTTTGCGTCAGTTTGAGGCGCGCTTGTCTCCGTCGCGTCAAAAAAGCTTTCGATGTTGGCCGTTTCTTCGCCATAATCGCCAAACTCGTCAGCATCGTTAAACTCGGCCGCGTCGCTGGTAACAAATTGACTGGCCTCGGCGTTATCTTCGCTTACCGCGCTGCTAATTTGTGCGACTTGGTCTTGCGCTTTTGCCTCGTGAGCCACCGAAAGTTCGGCCGCCATTTCTTCGCGGTCAGGGTTGTATTCACTGTATTTGCCCGTGATGAACTTTGCCAAAAATTGGTCTTCTTGCGACGTAGCGTCGTTTGCATTTGATGCGTCTCCCGCATTCGTTGTGAAGACCTCGTTTGTGATTGATACGTCGCTTGCTTGCGTTGAAAGGGCGCTGTTGTTATCTTGCGCCGATGCAGTGTTTGTTTGTGCCATAGGCGCGCCGCCGAAATCTGTGAGCCCAGCATTTTGTGACGTAGGGGCAGTGCTTGCGTTGGCATCGGTCAAATCGGTAGAGCCTGCGTCGTTAGCGTTATCATTATTGGTCACGCCCGTGTCGTCAGCCTCATTATTTTCAGCCGCTAGATCATCTTCGCGAGTTTCGCTTGTGCGGGCTGAGAACGCAGTAGGAGTATGCCCCAAAAGCGCCATAATGTCATCCTCGTCGGTGGTGCTGATGTCTTCGGTTACAGCGCCCGCCGCGTCGTCTATATCGCTAAAATTATCTTCAATGTCTTCTGTATCATCAATTTTATCGGCAGCAAATTCCGCACCATTAGCGCTGTCGGCCGCGGCAGCTTTTGCATAAGAAATTAGGTCGTCTTGCGCGTCAGTCCCGTCGTTGGTTGCTGCGTTGTTTTCTTCTTTTGCCTGCAAATCGCCGTTACGCACAAGGTGAGAGCAGTACGCCGAAAGGTCAGTCTCGTCAAACGGAAGGATGGTAGAATCCTCAGTTTCAAAGCCGTTTTCTTGGGCGGGGTCGGGCTGCGAGTTGATGTATTTTGGCTCGGCGTCGTTAGGGATAAAGCCGCTGTCTTGCTCGGCCACCTCTTTGTCAATCTCGTCAAAAATCATCGTGTCGTCAGCTGCGGGGTCAATGTAATCTTCGTCGTCTGTGTACGGCGAGACACTGAATTTATCTTCGGCTGCGTCATCGTCGTCGGTATTTGTGTTAGCAGCGGCAGCGTCATCGTTGTCGGTATTTGTGTTAGCAACTGCTGTGTCACTGTCGTTTGTGGCAGTATTGTCGGCTTCAGCTTCGGTAGTTCTTGCGCCACTGAATGTAGCCGTGTTAGCAGTACTATCGGCCTTATCTTCGGTCGCGTCGCTCAATTCGTCGTCGCCATTTACTGCGTTCCTTGCGCCTGAGAAAGCGTTCGCAGTATTTTCGTCGCTTTTAGCGTCACCAATGTTGCTAAGATTGCTATCATTTTCGTCGCCATCGCTGCCCGAAATAAGATTGTCAATAATCTCGCGTGAACGGCGCCAGTCGTCTTGGCTTTGTTTAAAGGTGTTGCGCCCCTCGTCGGTCAACTTATAATAGTGGCGCTTACCGCCGATGTCGCTGTCTTCCCAATAAGACGAAATAAGCCCCTGGCTTTCAAGGCGCTTTAAGCAGCTGTAAAGGGTGGGCTGTTTCAGCTCATACGACCCCTTGCTTTTGTTTTCAACCTCTTTACAAATTTCATAGCCGTATCGGTCGCCCTCGGCCAGAATGTTTAAAATAATAGTGTCAATGTGACCACGAATAAGGTCGCTGTCAATCCCTGCCATTTAAATCCCCTTGTTACCCTTTATTTACCTTAATTTTATAGTATTATGTAAGATAAAGTCAAACGTTTTGAGGTATTTTGTGTGACGTAGTACCTTGATTTTGTGTTTCTTTACCCTATTGCGCGGCGCCGCCCTAGCACACTCTGCGTGACATAGCACCATATACTTGCAAACTATACGTAACATAGTACCAGTTGCTTTCAATCTTTATGTGGCATAGTACCGCTTTTTAGAAGGGCATACCTAGTATAGCCATCGTTTGCTGATAGACAATATGTAACATTGGGCAGTTGTTAGCAAACTTGCGTAACGTGGCGCCGTTTTTTGGCAGGGCGTACCTAGTTTAGCACCGAAAGTAGGCAACTATATCGACAAAATTAATTATGTAAAGACAATTTCTTTTGATTTTTATTTCAAAAATCTGCTATAATTATATATAATAAGCGCCGTAAGTAGGGCACACTGCCTAGTGAATTAGGATTGACCGCAGGCTGTACACTGCCTAGCGATTTAAGTTTTGCTAAGTAGTGCGCTGGTTTTTAATTTCGGCTACGTGGCATACTGGTTTGCGATTGTTTTTCGGCCACAGAAAGTGTATTTGCTAAGTAGTGCGCTGCCTAGTGATTTGACGTCGGCTAGGTGGCAATTCGGCGCGTAAATAGATTAAAGGTAAGGAGTTTTTTGTGATTGTTCCTGATGAGATAAGCCGCAGCAGCCGCCGTACGGTGTCGCTGACTGTTATGAAAAATGGGGCAGTGGTCGTTAAGGCGCCGCTAAAAATGACTGACGCGGAGATTGGCCATTTTGTTGAAAGCAAGCAAGACTGGATCAAGGCCAAGTTGTGCGTTGTGACCAACACGCTGTCAAAATATCAAGACGTTATCAACTATGAAAAGGCGCTGGTGTATGGCTCGAAATACACGATTTTACTTGCGGCGACCAACAAAATCGAGATTGACGACGAAAATCAACTGATTTTTCCTAAAAAAATAGCGCCTGAAAAGCGACTTAAAGCGCTTACGACGTGGTACAAAAAGTTCGCTAAACGCATACTTGAAAATCGCATCTCGATGCTTGCAGACAAGTATAAATTCAAGTTCAACGCCTTTAAAATTACCGACTCAAAGGGGCGATGGGGCAGTTGCAACTCGCGCGGCGTGATTTGCATTAACTTTCGCGTTATAATGCTTCCGCCGACCATTATTGACTATATTTTGGTGCACGAGTTGTGCCACCTAACCGAAATGAACCACAGCCGTCGCTTTTGGGAACTGGTTACAACTATCTATCCCGCAACAAAAGCCGCCCGCGCCGCTCTTAAAGAATACGGCTTCCTTTTAGACCTTTACAAAAAATCCTAACAGCAACATTCCCACCAAAAGGGCACACTTGCACCGCTTGAAAACCTATAAACTATGCTATAATACTTTCAACTACAAAAAGAGAATTTGTTTTACGCAAAATAAACTTGTAACTCCGGCGAAATTATCATAAAAAGGCAAAAATTAGCCGTAATGAACCGCTAAAATTTGTATAACTTTGCATTACATTGTGTTACAATTTCAAGGTTTTTATCAAATCCATAAAACCGCCAAAATGTATTACAATGCGATACAAATCATCCCGACGCGTTTTTGTATTACAATAGAATACTCATCACTATAATACGTTTGATTTTCTTGATTAATTTAAAGCGGTAGCATAGCAAATATATATAAAAAAAGATTGGGTAGAGAACTTTGCCCAATTTTTTGACCCCTTTAATTTATTCGCAAAAGAATA
This sequence comes from Acutalibacteraceae bacterium, assembly GCA_963602035.1. Taxonomy (GTDB): domain Bacteria; phylum Bacillota; class Clostridia; order Christensenellales; family UBA1242; genus UMGS2070. The sequence continues at coordinate 23,758 of CAVCHC010000015.1, forward strand.
ATTTTGCGAATAAATGTGGCAATTTGAGGG
>CAVCHC010000016.1:0-8754 GCA_963602035.1 Acutalibacteraceae bacterium
TTTTTTTGACATCCTTAGTATACCAAACTATCCTACTCAAACGCAACCAATTTAAACTGATTTTTTAAATTTACAAAAAAAAACAACCTCACCTAAATAAAGTGAAGTTGCTTGTTTTTATGTTTTTTATTGATTAAGCGTCAAGGTTGATAGTTTGGCCTACTTCAAGGTCAGACAAATCTGCAACTGTTTCTCTTGAAATTCTGCCGATTTCTAATTGCGCCGCCGCTTTTGATTTATAAGCCCCCTCAGTTGCTGCTTCTGGGTCAAACGTTCCATAAACTGTGCTTGAAAACTCGCTGTTAGCGGTTAATTCATAGCCATAAATCATGCTAGCCCTTTTAACAATCGCGCATGCTGGATAACCGTCAATCGTGCCCGCAACAGATGCAACCATAAAGTCAACCGTGTTATCCACCGTGCCATTGAATGTATCCGTTACGTATTCAGCAATCTGGAACGTAAATGTTGCAAGTTCTTGTTGCGTGCCAATTTCCTCGCCCATATCAACTTGCGCGTATCCATAATTCGTTACTGACTTGTTGTATACAACATCAATCTTGCCAGTTTCGGCATTCTTCATCTGTGTTTTAGATTCAATGGTCAATGATGAAATAAACCCATTGGTCATACCAAGTTCAATTTTGATAGTCTGCTCGTCAGTTATTTCGTTATTGGTTTTGGTTAAATTATGTTGCATAAATGTATACTTCTCATTAGTGTAATATACTATTATACGGCTGATATATTGCATTGTTGCGCCAGACGATTCATCATACTGCGATTGATTCATTTCAATGCAAGTATCAACAAGTTTTGTCCCATCAACATAGTTATTGTATGCCCACACTAACATTTGTTGAAAAATCTCGTGCGGTTTAACATAAAATGCGCCAGGAATAAACTTGCCATACGTAGCAGTAAATGTTGAATCAGCATCGGTTTTTGTTAACAACGCGTTTGGCGCCCCGTCAGCAAAAATATATGTTAAAGAGTCAGCGTATGCAAACCCGCCCATCATAATATTCATTTTTTGAATGTCACTAAGCGTCAGGTCTTGAATTTTTTGGTCTTTGTCCGCAATTTCATTGTTTTTGTCAGCAATAGTCTGGTCTTTTTGATTGTTGCTGTCAGTCAAATCTTTATTCGTTTCAGTAAGCGTACCGTTAGATTTTGTTAGTTCATCATTTTTAGCATTTAAGTCGTTTTTATCTTTTTCAAGCCCCGCAATTTGCTTATCTTTTTCAGCAATTATTGTGTCTTTATTGCTTATATCATTATTTTTGCCCGCAATTGTTGCATCTTTTTCAGCCAACGCCGCATCCTTTTGCCCGTTAGACGTCGTAAGGTCACCTATTTGGCCATCCTTCTGCTCAATTTTGGCTTTAAGGTCGTCAATCTCAGCAAGCGTCTTACTGTCAGCGCATCCCACAAGACCAACACTCAGCGCCACGCAAACACACAAACACAACGCCACAAGCATCTTTTTGAATTTCTTCATTTTGTTCTCCTTTTGTTTTTTACTATATAATTAGTATACCAAACTATCCACATTTTCACAAACAATTTCACCCTTTCGCCAAAAATTTATTTCACAACTCTACCCATCAGCCACGTGTAAAAGAAATATCGACGAACACGCGTCCAATTTAAACTTTTTTATTCGTTGTCATATTCGCCATTAATTCTATACTACAAATATACACATTAGTCACGTGTAAAAAGTTAAGATTTGGATGAAGATGACACAAAAAACCCTATACCCCAAAGTGCCTTATTCGCGGTTTTTAAAAAGCCTTAGATTTTGGATGAATATGGCAAAAATAAAAGACCCGATATTGGATAAGCGTACTTTCGTACGTGCGTCCAATTCGAGTCTTGAAATTTTTGACATAGGCGCCAAAAGATAAGGCTTTTTACAGGATTTCGATTTTTTTGTTAAAAGCCTTTTCAAACACCCTCTCGCATTCAGCCGCCTTTTCAATCTCATACGAATTGTCTGCTACTGAAATGGTCTTCATTATAACCGAATCGCCAAGAATGTCACAGTTAATGTCAACAATAACGCTGTTGCGCGTCCTGTCAAACGCCTCGGCAAGGCTTAAAATTATGCCAAGTTTTTTAACAGCCGCAATGTCTTCATCAGTGATAATGTCTTTATACTTAATAAACTCACTTAAAGGCAAATCTTTGCCATAATGCAATGCGATAACAAAGCTTGCAAGCAACAATTCGCGATGCGTTGCGCCATAAATATCCGACCCCAAGCACACGTTAAACCCGTTGCGCGCGCGGTTAGCAAAGCCCACCCTTTCGCCGCAATCGTGCATAAACGCCGCGATTCTTAACACCTTGGTGTACGTCCGTGGAAGTTTGTGCAAAACGCGAAGCTGCTTAAACAACAAAAGCGCAAGGTTATAAATCTGCTCATCGTGCCTGAAATTCTCGCCGTTATAAATCTGCGACTGGCTTATAAGGCTGTGAGACAGCACGTCGCTTACTGGCTTTTCTTGCGTTGACTCAATAATCTGGTTAAACAAAATGCCCTCAACAAGCCCGCGCCCGATAACCGTCACCTGTTCTCTTTTAAGCTTTTTTACTACGGCCAAAGAGATAAGCATACTTGCAACAAACACGTCCGCACGCTGCTCACTTACGCCCTTGATTTTCTTGGTTTTGTCAATATCGGCCGCCGAAACTTGGTCACACACGCGCCCAAGGTCAGCTGCGTCAAACACGTAGTTGTCAACAATATCAAGCGGATACTTTTTAAGCTTTTTAACAAGGTTAGACTCGTCAATAAAATACTCGCCACTTCCAATAAGCGTAAAGTCTTCATCAACCGAATTCAAAAACTCAACTTCGTCAAGCGCCTTCTCTACGTGCTCAGTTATGTGCTTAATATTTTCAGCCTTATTAGTTGCGTTAAGCGGATACATATCCGCAAGCGTTTTTGGCCCAAAATTAAGGTTAACTTGGTTGATAATATTTCTGCGGTTATACAAACAAATGCTTACACTTTCGCTTGAAATATGGCACATTATGCCCTTAGGCAAATCGAACGTGTTGATAATGCCCGTCCAGATATTTTGGTTGCGCTCTTCTTCGCTTAAAATCGTAAACCTGAACCCACAACTGTTAAAAATCTCTTCAAAAAAGCTGTAAATATTTTTAGGCTTCTTGTCTCCTGAGAAAACCGCTACGGGGATGATACGCTTAACCTGATGCATCTCGCAAAGTTTTCTAAAATTCTTTAAAACCTTGATAGTTGAGTCAATTTGACTCTTTTTCAAAAACATATCCGCATCGGCCTCGCATTCAAGCTTAACCGCGCTTTTTTCAAAGTCACTAATAGTAAAATAGTTTCCATTTATTACAGATGCGATAACAAGTTTCGCAGCATTAGATTCAACAGTTATTATGGCAAATTTATCCACATTTTTTCTCCTCTTTTCGTTACGTTAATCAAATTATAGCACATTAAAGGCGATTTGAAAAGGTTTAATTTTTGTATTTTTTTAAAAACTTTTACAGCCTTGAAATGCAGTGATTTGGGCACACGCGAATACACTTAAAACACTTAATACATTTCTCGTTATCAATAACAGGAATGCCGTCTTTCATCGATATTGCGCCCGTTGGGCAAACCTCAATGCAGTGCCCACAATGAATGCAGCCAACCTTACAGCCAAAGCACTCGCCCACCTTGCTGTCTCGGTTATTACAAACGTTAACAACGCGCTGGGTATACGGAATAAGCGTTATAAGCTTGTTTGGGCAACTAAGCACGCAGTTACCACACCCCACGCACGTTTCAGGGTCAACGAATGCAACGCCCTTGCTGTCAATCTTAATAGCCGAAAACGGGCACGCCTTAACGCAGTCGCCACAGCCTAAGCACGCATACTCGCACGCTTTGCAGCCACTGTGCAACTGGTCTTGCGCGCCGCAAGATGGCATCCCGTCATAAATATACCTTGACGGACAATCACTGCCGCCCTTACAGCGAACAAACGCCACGTTTTTGGTGTCTGGCTTAATCTCGCCAGCAAACTCTTCTTCAATTTTTGCGCGGTTTTCAAAGCTTAAAAGCGGGCAATCTTCGGCCTTGGCCTTTCCCTCAACAATGTCGGCAGCCAGCCACTTGCAATACTCTTTCCCGCACGCGCCACAGTTTACGCCGGGCAAAAGTTTGGTAACAAGGTCAACCGACGCGTTTTTCGGCTTGCTTTTTTTAACAATAAGCGCAACAACAAACACCACCGCAAAAACCGCCAGCGCCACCGAAACTATGATAATAGCAATGTTAAATATGTTCATTTGTTAAACGACCCGTCCTATTAAACTGAATGCTAAACCAATAATCGCAAGCATTATAAGCATAAGCGGAAGCCCCTTCATATACTTAGGCGCATACCCGCCATTGATTTTAAAATACGCCCCATAAACAAAAAAGTTAATAAATGAAAAGCCAACAACGTCAAAAACAAGCGTTAATATATATTGACTGAAAACCTGATCGGCAACCGTAAAGATTAAAACGCCCAAAACTGACACAAACGTAAACAAAAACGTATAACTTTTTTCATAAACGAAAAATGCCTGTTTGTTAATCGCCCTTAAAATATAAAAGCCCGCAAAACTAAATATGCCAATAAGCGTCACCATTATCATAAGTGACAAAAACTGTAAGTCAAATTCAAGTAACACGTTGTTATAGATAAAATAATACGCCACGCCAGCTGGCACAAGCACAAACGCAAACAGCGCACACAGCAGCGCCGTATACGGAAAACTGCGCTTATATGCCACCAAACACGGCACGCACAGCCCCTCGCCTACGCACACGTTTGAAACAAACAGCGTTGAAAGGATAACAAAAACAATATTACTCATTCTGTTCACCTCCGCCCTTTGTGTTCTTACCAGCGCCAAACTCGGCCTCGGCCGCGTCCATAACGTTTACACGCGCGTCATTATGTTCAACGTTAATCTTCATCTTGTATTTTTCAACAAGCATTTCATATTGCTGTTTCTTTTTCGTCCAGCTTAGATAATACGCGTTCACAAACGCACAGATAAACGCCAAAATTATAAACGACGCCGCCCCAAGCCTGAAAAATTCAAGCCCCGAAAAGCCCATACTAACCTTCCAGATTGACCCGTACGCCAACAGCTCTCTTAAAAAGCCAAACACGCCATAGATAAACAAAAACAGCGGCACCTGAATAAGCAAAACAAAGAAATAGTTGCCCGCGTCTTTTCGTGGCCTATAAATCAGTTGAAGCGCAAGAATGCCCGCCGAAACAAGGCAATAGTTAATCTTTGACCCCGCGTCAGTGTAAAGCGAGTTAGGAAAGGTTGAATACACATAGTTTAAAACCGTCACAATCGCCGTTGCGATAATCATAAACACAAAAAACCTAAGGTTTCGGTCAACCAACTTTTCAAAAATCGAAACAACCGAAATCGCGATGATATACGTAAGCCCAACCAAAAGCCCCAAAAACACAACTTCGTTAAGCGTTTTCGTTACGTTTATAAGCGGAATAACGGCCAAGGTAACGATAAAAATTGGGTTCAAATTCGTTTTGCTCATACCTTACCCTCCCCGAAATACCTAGGCCTTATAACCCTGTCAAAAAGCGGCGTAAAGCAGTTAGCAACAATCAAGGCAATAATAACGCCCATCTCGCCGCACAAATCAATGCTTACAAACACCCCGCTTAAAACGCCAAAAATCGCCGCATACAAAACTTGCCCCAAAACCGTGTTAGGGCGCGTAACAAAATCAGTAAGCAAAAACAAACTAACAAAAAGCATATTGCCCGCAAAAAGATAAGGCAAAACGCAGTTTATGTTAAACCCGTTAAAGCATAGGCCAGTTACAAGATAAACCGCCACCGCGATAAGCGGAAGTTTAATGTCAATAACCCGAACAAGCGCAAGATACGCCCCCGCAATCAAAACGGCCAGCGCGCACATACAGCCAATTGACGCCGTCACGTCGCCAACCAAAAAGTCAAGCACGTTGAATGCGTCAAAGTTATGCGCCGCAATGCTTGAAAGTGGGTCATACGCAAAGCCCACCCCGCGCGAAACCTGCCAAGAGTTCATAACCCCCGCAAACATACACGCAACAAAAATTTGACCGCACCCCGCGATCGAAAACATATTATTAGCAAACCCGCCAAACATCATTTTGATAACAACGGTAGCAAAAAACATAGCAACAATCGGCACGTACCACGGCGTTTTTGGCGCACATAAACAGCCAAACATCATCCCCGTTACAACGCAAGACAGGTTCTCTATTTTCTTTTCTTCGTTAACGATAAAGTTATATAAAAACTCAAAAACAACCGCGCTTGCAACGCTTGTAAGCATGACTAGCGCCGACCTCGCGCCCGCAAGGCAAATGCCAACAATGCTGACGGCCATCAGCGCCAAAATCTTGTGTTCAGTTATGCGGTTAACGTTCCCGCGCGCCTTTACAAACGGGTTAGGCGAAACTTTAAGATACTCATTCATCACATCGTCCTCCCCTCTTGTATTGCGCGTTTAACGCCCGAAATTCGCTGCGCCAAAAAGCGTTTTGACGGGCAAACAAACGAGCACGCGCCACAGTTTATGCACGCCTCCGCCCCATACCTTTTAGCCCTGCCATAGTCTTTGCAAAGCGCATAGTTATCAAGCAAAACGGGCGAAAGTTTAACCGGGCAAACATTATTACATTTGCCACAGTTAACACAGTCAATCTCGTGATTATCACACGCGCTTAGGCTAAACACATTCAGGCTTGACACGCTAAGCGGCACCCCAATATCCATCGAGCACTGCGCAAAGCCCGAAAGCGCGCCGCCCAAACAAAAGGCGTCTACCTTCGCGTCTTTTATTAGGTTATTTTCAATCAGCCCGCTTGCTGGAAGGCCGCAAGGCACGTTCACAGTCAGCGGCTTTTTAATAAGCCCGCCTGAGATGGTAACAACCCCGTGCGTCGTAGGCTTGTTAAGATAAACAGCATCAAAAAAGTTAAGACACGTTTGCGCATTTTCGATAACAACGCCCTTTTCCCAAACGTTTTCAGTTATCTTAATCGTGCGCCCGTCACAGGTTTTGGCAAGCAAATGGTCTTCATCAAACGGATACCTTGCGCGGATTTTAACAAACTTAATTCGGTTTTCAATTATCCCCGACGCCCGCATCTCTTCGCGCAGTTTTGGGATAATCTCATCCGCACTGTCCGCCACCGCAAAACAAAGCGTTTTCGCCCCGCTTATCTTATAAAACAGGCTTGCCCCAACGGCGATTTCACGCGTTTTTGTGCGCGCAATGGCCGCGTTTGAATAGCAATACCCGTCACTATCAAAAAGCTTAACAATAAGCGTGCGCGTGTTGCGAATTTCAGCGCTTGTGTATTTGAAATAGGTTGGATAGCGTTCTCCCCAATTATCAAACGAACCGCTTTCAACAAGGCGGCCAAAAAGATTGCTGGCCGTAAGTTCACTAAGCGGCTTAAAAAACAACTCAATATTTTTGTGCGCAGGCGCAATTCGTACGATTTTGCAAGGCTGGCCAAGCGCATTAAGACCGTCTGTGACGCCCTCAATGCTGCCACTAATCGGGCTGTAAATAAACCCCGACGTATTGTCAGTTGGGCTTGCTAAAACCGTGCCCGCGCGAACAAGGTCACCCGTGTTAAGCAAAAACTTGCTCTGTGCCCCCGCGCCCATTTTAAGCGGAACGCAAAATAACGCGGAAGACTTAACGTCCGCGATATCTGCGTTTTTGAATGCATTTCTGCACCCCTTTATATAAACCCCGCGAAAATTCGCAAAAGCCATACATTCCCCCACTCTTAACAACGCTATTTTATCAAATTATTAAAAAACAAGCAACTTAATTTAGGGGGATAAATAAAATAATTAATTTTTCTTTTTTTTCACGCTTGCAACAATCGTTGAAATTACCATAAAAATTCCAACCAAAATTAAAAATATTCCAAAAATTATTTTAAGCGTTTTCCCGCGGATGTCAATGGCCAACAAACTCCCTAAAATACTAACAATCGTGGCCGGAACAACAAGCCAAAAAATGCCCTTTAATTTCAGCAATTTTTGCTTGCTGTAAATAATTAAAACAACGATTGCAAGGGGGATAAAAACTAACAAATTAACGCATTGGGCAACCTGCTGGTCAACTTTCATCAAAATGGTCAAAAGCGGAATTAAAAACGTGCCGCCGCCCATCCCCATACCAGCAAAAACGCCGCTTAAAACGCCTATCAAACTAAACCACAAAAAACTCATACGAAAACCCCTTTATTAAAGTTTAAAGTTGAAAGTTTAAAGTTGAAATTCGGCTTTTATCATCCAATTTTTTCGTTTTCAACTTGCATTTTGCCTTAAAAAATTAGTTTCACGCCTGCAAAAATCATAATTCCCGCAAAGATATAAACGATGACGTCGTTTTTAAGTTTAGAAAGTATCAGGCTCCCCGCCACCGCGCCAACCATTGACCCGATAAAAACCGGCAGCCCGATTTGCCAGTCAAACGCGCCACGGATAAGATAAACAATGCCTGACACTACACACAGCGGAAGGATAACAAAAATGGCCGTCGCGTGCGCCTCTTTCACCTTTAAATCAAGCAGGTATTTAATAAGCGGCACCACGATTATGCCGCCACCCGCGCCCAAAAAGCCGTTAATAAAGCCAACAAACACGCCGCCGATGATTAAAAATGTTATAACCC
>CAVCHC010000016.1:8834-15781 GCA_963602035.1 Acutalibacteraceae bacterium
TAGTTTTCTCGGCGTGCTTTGGCTTAATTATGCCCCTTGCTGGCATCGTTTTTGCTTACAGCCCCGCTAACTACACTAAGTGGGACTTTGTTTCAAGTTCAACCATTTATTGGAACACGAACTCTAACAACGCAAGCGCGTTCACTTCAAGCGCATCATTTAACCTTGAAGGCGATAATAACGACTCAGGGTTAACCAAATACGATGGCGCGCCTGACAGTTACGTGCTTTATATCAAAGCAGATGATTCTCCATCAAAAATTAAAGACACCGAAGACGAAACCAAACTAAAAGACGTGTTCTTTTATTATGAAACTAACAGTTCGTCTATTGAACTTGCTAAAAACAGTTACTACGTGTTGTCTTACTATTGCCTGACTACTGGCAACGCAACCGCAAGCATCCGCATCTCAAACGGCATAGAATTTGATTCGCAGGTGTTTAGCACCGCATCAACGTGGCAAAAGCGATATGTATTTATCTCTACCCACGCTGACACGAAAGACAACATCAAATTAAACCTTCAACTTGGTAACAAAGATACAATCGCCCCTAACGCAGACACAACCGTTACTGGCTACGTTTTGTTTGACGAAATTTCGCTTGACCAAATTGACGTGACTGACTTTTTGAATAAAACCATCAATCACGAGTCGCCAAAAGACGTAACGGGCAACGCTGATGCTGCCGCTGACACTATCGAAGTATGCAACGCAAACGTGCTTGTTGAAAACGCTTTCGATGCTGACACAACCGCTAACAATAACTACACTAACTTTGAAAACGGCACCGGCTCTATCTATAACAGATTTGAAGAACAAATCAACCCTAATGACTATACTGACGCGTCGGGCAAATTCAGCCGCGCAGACGCTAATACCAAAGACTGGTATTATTACGCGCCAGAAGATTTGTCTAACACTGACAAACGCACATATTATAACGCATACAATGCTCAAAACGAAGGCAAAAACCTTTATTTTAACACCAGCATTGTTGACGAGGCACAAGAGTTTAAAACCACCAGCGACGATGGTGAGGTTTTAGGCATCCACACCTTTGGCGAAAACGGCCAAATCTTAAAGATTGAAAACACTAACGACGTGCTTGACCTTGGCCTTGTAAGCTCTAAAACCTTTAAAGTTAAACAGTTCGGCGTTTACCGCGTTTCGGTACGCGTTAAGTCAAAACAAAAAGGCGCTCAGGCCACTTTGATGGTTTTAAGCCACATCTCAACCGGCGCAAAACCTATGGAAGGCACTGAGGGCGGCAAATTGTTTAGCCAGTCTAACACCTCAGACGCATATATCGAGGGTGAAAACTATGCTAACTGTTGGGGCGAATGTGTGGTTTATGTTCGCGGCTACGCTTTAAGCGATTTAAACGCGCGCATTGCTCTTATTGCCCCAGCCGGCAAAACGATATATTTTGACGCTATTAAAATTGAAGAAATCAAGTCATCAGCCTATAACGGCAGCGACGTTAAGTCTGACCAAAAACTTGACCTCTCTTCTTCAAGCGTCCTTCAAACAACCACTATCCCAAATGGCTACTTTAACTTTGTAACTATTGACAAAGCGGGCGAACTTAACTATCCACTAACTCCAACCAGCTGGACGCTTAACCGCTCGGTATATAAAGAAGACGACGTTGTTTCAGGCGTTGTTCCTACCAACACGTGGGACACTACTTGGTTTAACGGCGCCATCAATCCGCTTGACTCAGCCGCAATAAAGGCCAACATCCTTGGCATTTGGGCTAAAAATCTTCCTGAGGAAGAAGATGGCAAAACCCGCGAGGTTTATTACCGTTCAAGCACCGATTATAACACTATCGGCAGCAGCAAGGTTTGCAAGGTCACTATTGACATTTATGTGTCAAGCACCGAAACCTTTGAAACGGATGGCAAGGTTTTTGTCCGCCTGATTTACAGTGACAAAACCATAACAGACATCGCCATCACCCCAACCGTTTTTGATAGTTGGGAGACTTACACCTTCTACGTTCGCGCTGGTTCATCAAGCCGCAGCGTAAGAATGGACGTCGGTTTAAGCGAAACCAAAGGCCTTATCTTTGTTAAAGAAGCAAAGATTACTGCCCTTGCTGAAAAATCTATCAACGGCGTTAAACAGTCAGTAGACACTCAGTTTGCAGACGCGCTTAAAGCTAACAACACTGAGGCCGCTCAAATTAACAACCACGTAAGGTTTGTTGACTTTATCGGTGACGCAGCAACAACTCACACAACCGAAACCATCGAAGACAAAAACTATTATGAAAGCCTTAACTACTCTGTTGAAGAGAAAAAGGACGGCGACGACGTTGTTTCAGGCGATATCTTTATCGCAGACATCACGCGTGACTTTAACGAAACTATTACGTCAAGCGTTTTAAACCGTGACGGCAGCAAGTCAGGCAAAGTTCTTGTTTTAATCAACGACGGTAACAAGTATTCAACCGCTACCCCACTTACAAGCTATAACCTTGCAAAATCAAGCTTCTTTAAGTTCAGCGTTTGGGTTAAAACCAGCGACGTTGGTGAGGCCTTCACGATAAGATTTAAAAACATCAACACCACCTTTACTAAGGTCAACACCACCGGCGTTACCGAAAACAACGGCTATGTTGAATACGTTGCATACGTTAAAACTGGCGACGACGCCGTAAGCTCAACCCAAGTTGAATTCGTTCTTGGCAACGCTAAAAATAAGGTCAGCGGCCACGCTCTTATAAGCGACATCAATATCGAAACCATAACCGAAGACAACTTTACGGCCGCAACCAAAGACCTTACTGGCAACGAAACAACCATCAAAAAGGTTGACTTCTCAACCACCACCACCGGCAGCAAAGACACAACTGACCCAGCCGCCGATACTGACAAACTTGTTATCTTTTTCGTTGTGTTCTCTTCTCTTGTAACGGTTGCTGCCCTTGTTATCGCGCTTGTATCACTTGGGGTTAAAAAGCTTCCTAAAAACACCACAGTCGTAGGCAAAAACCAAGCCGAATTCCAAGAAAAAAGCACCGGCAAAAAGCCCGACAAAGACGGCTTCGTATAAACCCACCTCAAAAACCTACCTAACATTACCAGCGCAGCCTCCGCCCCCTTTACGGGAGGGCCGACGCGTTAGGAAAAGTTGCCAGTGGCAAGTTTTTAGCCAAAGGCGGGAGCGCCCCAAGCGCGGTCAGGCCGACAAGGCGGAGAACGTATCGTGGAGCGGAGTGAGACGGAGGGGTTAATAAGGCAACTTAAAAAAGGAAAATACTCTATGTTAATTTATATCGACTAACATAGAGTATTTTTTATTATAATATTTATTTGTCATTGCGAGGAGGCTTCGCCGACGTGGCAATCCCAGCCGCTTTTATTCACGCGCCAGCGTGCTCATCAAAAGTTTTTGCGTTTATCGCTAAATATTGAGTCCCTGTTAAAAACCTTATATTTTAGATGAATAAGCAAGAAAAAAGAGGCTTATCAAGACAGAGCGTACCTTTCGTACGTGACGTCTTGGAAGCCTCGCATTTTCTGCACTTATTCGCTAAAAGATAAGGTTTTTATATAGCAGGTTTTGCGGCGAATAAGCTCGCGCTCAAACATATCCAGCGACTCTATCGCCGGCGTGTTGTTTTCAAGCTGACACCCCGTGTCACAATAAACAATGTTGTTTTCAATCATACGGTTAAGCATATTGCGGATGATTATCGCAGTAACACCCTTTTTTTGATAGTCTGGGTGCACCGCAATAAGCCCAAGTTCAAGCACCTTTGGATGCTTTATCGCGTGCAAAAGCCTAAACACGCCAAACGGAAGATACCTACCCTTTGACCTATTAAGCGCGCGCGCAATTGACGGAAAGCCAATGCCAAACCCAATAAGCTCGTCATCCTTGTTAAAAATAAGGCTGACATATTTTTTGTCAATAATCAACTTAAACGACTTGATGGTCTGCTTAACAAGTTTCTTGTTAAACGGAATCGTGCCATAAATGTCTTTATAGCAAAGGTCCAAAAGTTCAAAAAACTTAGCGCCATATTTATCAATAATCTCGCCCGAGGTCTTAAACTGCTTTTCATAAAAACCGTATCGCTTTTCAACGGCCGCAGCCACACGCTCAGCACGCTCGCTGTTTTTCTCAGGCACAGGTATGCGCCACTCTACCCACTTAGCATCAGGCGTATAGCCATTCGCCTCTATAAAGCCCTGATAATAATCTTTGTTATAGCTGGTAAGATAGCAGCCCTCTTTGTCAAACCCAGAAACAAGCAGCCCCTCGCGTTCAAGGTCGTTAAAGCCAAGCGGCCCGTGAATGTCAACCATCCCCTTAGACTTTGCCCAATCCTCAGCCGCCTTTAAAAGCGCATCCGCCACCTCGCGGTCGTTAATGCACTCAAATCGCGAAAAGCGCGCCCTTTGCGTCTTGTTTTTCTCGTTGTACGCATGCGAAATTATGCCCGCAATTCGCCCTGCCAATTTGCCATCCTTAAAGGCCAAAAAGTATGCGGCCTCACTCTCTTCAAAGCACGCATTTTTCTTAGGATTAGTTAGGTCAAGCTCGTCTTGCTCAAAAGGCGGAACATAACACTTATTTCCGCGATAAAGCCACGCGGGGAACTTAACAAACCGCTTAAAATCTTTGCGGCTTTCACACTTTTTTATCTCTACCATTTTTCCTCTTAACGCCACCCATCAGGGCGGTTATACGTAAATTTATTTGTAATATGCTGACGTTTTTTCAATGCAATTATTAAAAAAATCTAACGCCACAGCAACTTGTTTACGCGTTAATGATAACGCAATTTTGATAAAAATGCAAGCGAAATTGCCAAATTGCCCGTTCTAACAAAAACTTGCTTCAATATACTTAAATAAAAGGAGAAAAAATGGGCAAATTATTTAAAGCAGTGGCATTCGTCACCATATTTTCAGTTTTAACACGCGCGCTGGGGTTCTTGCTGCGCGTTTACCTGTCGCGAGTTTTAGGCGCCGAACTTTTGGGCTCTTACCAAGTTGCAATGAGCGTTTTTGGCGTCCTTTTAACGCTGGTCGCAAGCGGCCTTCCTACCGTCATCTCGCGATACGTTTCATTCCTTTCAAACAACGGCGACCGTCGCGGCGCAACCAAGATGGTGTCAGCCGGGCTTGTTGTGGCGCTTGTTACGTCAATTTCAGTAAGCGTCATTATTTTATTGTGTCCAAAACTGCTTAACCTGATTTTTACCAGCAGCAGTTCAACCAAGGTCTTGTTGCTGTTGCTTCCGGGCGTTGTTTCAAGCTCGGTTTACACTATTCTGCGCGGCGCTATGTGGGGGCAAAAACACTTTTTCACCATCAGTTTCGCCGAGTTTTTTGAGCAGCTTGTGCGCCTGATTATCCTTGCACTGCTTGTTACGCTTCCGCTTAATATGGGGCTTGAAGAGCGCGCTGGCCTTTCGCTTAGCCTTGCCTGTATCGTGTCGGCCGCGTTTGTTGTTGTTTGCTATTTCGCGTTCGGCGGAAAACTTTCAAACCCAAAAGGCGGCTTTAAAACCCTGCTTAAAACCAGCACGCCAATAACGGCCGTCCGTACCGCGTCGGGGCTGGTTACATCAATAATTTCAATCATCATCCCCGCGCGCCTTATGCTTTATGGCTACACGGCGGGCGAAGCGCTTGCCCAGTTTGGCATTTTGATGGGGATGACCTTCCCTATGCTTATGATCCCCGGGACGCTTATAAGCAGTCTGGCCGTTGCCATCATCCCGTCTCTTAGCGAGCAAACCACCAATATCGACAAAGAGGTCAAAGATTTCGGCGCCCTTAAAGCCCAGATTAATATGGCCATCGGGCTAAGCATCGTGATTTCAATCATTCTTCTGCCCGCCTACTTTTGTATGGGTACCGACCTCGGCGAATTCTTGTTTTCTAACCGCACGGCCGGGTACTTCCTGTCCGCCACCTGCCTTATTATGATCCCACTGGGGCTTAACCAGATAACCTCGTGCGTCTTAAACGCGGTCGGCCTTGAAATGAAATCGCTTAAAAACTACGTCGCGGGCGCCGTGCTGCTGTTTATCTGCATTTATTTCCTTCCAAAATACATCGGCGTTTGGGCGCTTGTTTTGGGTATGACCCTTTTAAGCCTAACAACCAGCATACTTAACCTCGTTATGCTTAAAAAGCGCGACCTGCTTTCAGGCACCGTTATAAAAGTTCTTTTCGTGTGCCTAGGCCTGTGCGCGCCTGCCACCCTGCTTACAAAACTGTGCTATAACCTTTTAAGAGCCTTTTTACCGCGCTTTCTTGCCCTTATGTTTGGCGGCGTTTTAAGCGTTGTGTTTATCGGTACGCTTTTGCTTTTAACGAACACTGCTAACGTACGCGCCTTCGTTTTCAAACAAAAAAAATCTGCTGCCCGCTCTCTTGCCAAAAAAAGCAAGTTCGTTGCAACAGATAATTAAATTTATCAGTTTAGCGTTAAATTTCTATATCAAGCGTGATTGGGCCATCGTTATGCTGGGTTATTTGCATATCCGCGCCAAACACCCCGCTTACCACCTTTCGACTCGTTTTGGTTTTAAAAAATTCAACAAAATCATAAAACAAGGGCTTTGCCAGTTCGGGTCTCATCGCCTTGATAAAAGACGGCCTAAACCCATCAAGGCAGTTTGCATAAAGTGTAAAATTCGGGATAATCATAAAGTCAGCGCCCGCTCCATCGGGGTTAACGTTCATCTTGCCCGCCTCATCTTCAAATATTCTTAGCCCCGCAATTCGGCGCGCCAAAAACTCAAATTTATCACGCGTGTCAGTTTCACAAAAACCGCAAAAACATACCAGTCCTGTTGAAATTTCGCCCAAATTTTCGCCATTTACCTCTAATTTTGCGCTTTTTACACGCTGAACTATTATCTTCATTATTCCTATTTCCTTTGTTTAATTTATAATAATTTTACATAAAAATTGC
>CAVCHC010000016.1:15824-23783 GCA_963602035.1 Acutalibacteraceae bacterium
TTATCGTAAAATTTTGAAAGGATATTTTGAATATTTATCGTAAAATCTTTGCTGTAATGCTTACAAAAATCTTCAAGCGCGTGCAGTTCAACCAGCGCCTCGGTGTAATCATTTTCTTCAACATAGGTCAAAATTCGGCTAAGATTAATTTCAACATCTTTCATACCCGTGTGCCAAACAATGGTCTTTAAAACATTGCTGTAATGCTGCCACTCTTCGTGCAAGGTTTCAATTTCTTTTATGTTTTCTTGCGTGTTTATGGCCTCTTCGTTTTGGCTTAGTTTAACTTCAATTTCGTTAAGCCGCCCCTCCAAAAAACTAAACGCCTTTTGAATGTACAAGTTTTCCCAGATACAAACGCCAACAATCGCAAGAATTATGCTTATCATAACAATCCACTTTTTTACCAATTTTCCCCTCCGTTAAACTTAACCGAAAAAGTTTGATACTGTTGCCCCTTTTCTTGGATAAACACTTTTCCATTGTTATCAAGCGTTAAAATCAGCACCCTTTTAACCTGCGCAATGCCCGCCTTTTTTAAGATTTTTCCAAGAAAAGCAATGTCAATTTTGCAAAGAGTTAAATTCTCTTTCATCACCTTTCCATCCATAACAAGGTTAACAGGCAGCGCGGCTGGGTCGGGCTTAATTTTCATGTCTTCGCGCGTTACTGGTTCGCTTTCGGCCTTTGGTATGCAACACATCTTGCCATTAGTCTCGATTATCGCGTACGCCACCTCGTCAAGGTTAAAAATCTCGCACCCGCGCACCGACTCAATCAGGTCGTCAAGCGTCATATTAAGCCGCTTTAATTCTTGATAGTCTATCCCTTTTGGCGTTATAACAATCGCCGGCCTGCCAGACACCAAATACCGCGCCCACTGCCACTTTCGCGAAATAAAACACAACAAAAAATGAATAACCAAAAGCGTAAAAATTGGTATTAGTCCGTGCCCAAGCGGAACGGCCACCTCGGCCATCGGTATACACGCAAGGTCAGCAATGATAAGCGTTATAACCAGCTCAAACGGCTGCATCTCGCCAATCTGCCTTTTGCCCATAAGCCGCACCACAATCAGCACAAACAAATATATTATTATCGCCCTAATTGCCATTAAACTCATACCTCAATTTTTGCCAAAAAACCAAATTTTAAACACAAAAAAACAACCGCCCAAAGCCTTTTTCTTTAAGCGATTGCCTTTATTTTACTCATTATCACAACGCACAATTCAAATCAAAAAACGCAATTTTGATAAAACCACACAATAATTTTAGCAAATTTTTAATATTTTAATTAATTTTTGCGCTTTTTACACGTATTATTTTGCATTTTACTAGCCAATTTATCGATTTTTCGCATTTCGGCCTTAAACATCCATTAATTCAATCAATTTTTACGAAAAAATCATCAACTTTGCGATTTACAACTTTTCAGCCAAATACTTTCCCGTTATGCTCTTTTTATTTTTAGCAATATCTTCGGGAGTACCCGTTGCAACAATCTTGCCGCCACGGTCACCGCCTTCGGGGCCAAGGTCAATAATATAATCGGCCACTTTTATCATATCAAGATTATGCTCGATAACCAAAACGCTGTTACCCGCGCTAACAAGCCTTTGCAAAATTGAAATAAGTTTGTCAACGTCATAGGTATGCAGCCCCGTTGTTGGCTCGTCAAGAATATACATAGTTTTGCCCGTTGCGCGCTTTGACAGTTCGGTCGCAAGTTTAACGCGTTGCGCCTCGCCGCCTGACAAAGTCGTTGCGGGCTGCCCCAGTTTAATGTAACCAAGCCCCACGTCATAAAGCGTTTGAATTTTGTTTAAGATTGACGGAATATTTTCAAAATAACTAAGCGCGTCCTCAACCGTCATCTCCAAAACGTCGTTAATATTTTTGCCCTTGTATGTTACTTGAAGCGTGTCATAGTTATACCTCTTTCCGTGACACTCATCACACGTCACATAAACGTCAGGCAAAAAGTGCATCTCAACTTTTATCAGTCCATCGCCGCCGCACGCCTCACATCGGCCACCTTTTATATTAAAGCTAAACCTCCCGGGGCCATACCCCTTGGCTTTCGCGTCAGGCGTTTTTGAAAACAACTCGCGAATTTGGGTAAACACCCCAGTATACGTCGCGGGGTTAGAGCGCGGTGTGCGCCCGATAGGGCTTTGGTCAATAACAACAACCTTGTCAAGGTTCTCAGCGCCACGAAGTTCTTTAAACTCACCTTTTGGCAAGTTCGCGCGGTTAAGCTGGTTGGCAAGCGCTGGATACAGAATATCGTTAACCAAACTGCTTTTGCCTGAGCCAGACACGCCCGTTACCGCAACAAACAACCCAAGCGGAATTTTAACGTCAATATTTTTAAGGTTGTGCTGTTTTGCCCCGATAATTTCAAGTACTCTGTCAGACATAGGTCTGCGTTTTTTAGGCACCGCAATCTCTTTTTTGCCCGATAAATACTGGCCCGTTATTGACTTTTCACATTCGGCTATCTCTTTTGGCGTACCCGTTGCAACAATCGTGCCACCATGCACACCCGCCTTTGGCCCAACGTCAACAATAAAGTCGGCCGCGCGGATAGTGTCTTCATCGTGCTCAACAACAATAACCGTGTTGCCCATATCCCTAAGGTCGGTAAGCGTTTTTATAAGCCTTTCGGTATCGCGCGAATGCAGGCCAATGCTAGGCTCGTCAAGAATGTACGCCACGCCAACAAGCCCGCTACCAATCTGCGTTGCAAGCCTTATTCGTTGCGCCTCGCCGCCCGACAGCGTCCCCGAAGAGCGCGACAAGGTTAGATAGTCAAGCCCAACCTCAATCAAAAACGAACAGCGCGCGCGTATCTCTTTTAATATATCGGCGCTGATTTTTTCTTGCTTTTTAGTCAGTTTCAACGTGTTTAGCCACTCAACAATCTGCACAACGCTAAGGTCACAAACCTCAGCAATATTTTTGCCCGCAATTTTAACTGACAATGCCTCTTTGTTAAGCCTCTTCCCGCGGCACGTTGGGCAAGGGCGCGCCACCATAAACCGCTCAATTTCCGCCTTGATAAAGTCGCTGGTCGTCTCGCGATAGCGCCTGTAAAGGTTGTTAATAATTCCCTCAAACGTGCCCTTAAACTCGCCCGAAAAATTGTTGGTTGAATACTGAACTTTAAGTTCTTCGCCATTGTTGCCATACAAAATCATATCATAAATGTCTTTTGGCAACTCGCCAATCGGCGTGTCAAGGCTAAACCTATATTTTTTTGACAGCGCGGTCAGGTATTTATAGTAATAGTCGCCCGTAAACCAGTTCACGCTCATAAATCCGCCCTCGTTTAAAGACTTTGTTTTGTCTTTAAACAAAAGGTCCTCGTCAATCTCCATCTTAAACCCAATGCCAGAGCACGTTGGGCACGCCCCAAGCGGCGTATTAAACGAAAACAGCCTTGGGCTTATCTCGCTAAAACTGTATCCACACTCGCTGCACGCGTGTTTAGTTGAAAACATAGTGTCAAGGCCATCAGTATTGATAACAACCAGCCCGTCCGCCAGTTTAAGCGCCGTTTCAATAGACTCGCTAAGGCGCGACCTGATTCCCTCTTTGTTAATCAGCCTGTCAACAACAACTGACACGTTATGCTTTTTGTTTTTGTCAAGCTTAATCTCTTGGTCAAGCGTAAAAATCTCGCCATCCACCATAGCGCGGACAAACCCAGACTTAGCAAAGCCCTCAAACATCTTTGAAAACTCGCCCTTTCGACCCCTTACAACCGGCGCAATTACCATAAGCCTTGCGCCCTCTTTCGCGCTCAGCGTCTTTTCAACAATCGCGTCTATTGACGACGGCGAAATCTCGTGCCCACAATTAACGCAATACGGCGTCCCGATGTGCGCAAACAAAAGCCGCATATAGTCATAGATTTCAGTAACCGTCCCTACCGTTGACCTCGGGTTAGCCGACGTCGTTTTTTGGTCAATCGCAATCGCTGGGCTAAGCCCCGTAATCTTCTCTACATTCGGCTTTTGCATCTGCCCCAAAAACTGACGCGCATAGCTTGACAAGCTTTCCATATACCTGCGCTGGCCTTCCGCAAAAATCGTATCAAAAGCAAGGCTACTTTTGCCCGAGCCCGAAAGCCCCGTAAACAAAACCAGCTTATTTCGCGGAATAGTTACATTAACATTTTTGAGGTTGTTTTCATTCGCCCCAATAATTTCAATACAATCTTTCATTTTTACCCTTCTTAAATCAACTTTATTTTTCAAGTTTCTTTTTAAGTTTCATCATCTCATCGCGAAGTTCAATGGCCTTTTCAAAGTCAAGATTAGCTGACGCCACCTTCATCATCGCTTTAAGGTCTTCAATCATCTTAGGGATATTTTCTTTCTTAACCGCCTTGGCTTTCTCTTCAACCTTGGTTGAAATCTGCAAGGTGTTTTTAATATCCTTAATAATAGTTTTTGGCGTTATGCCATGTTTTTTGTTATATGCCATCTGGATTTCGCGCCTACGGTTGGTCTCGGTTATCGCGCGATTCATACTGTCCGTCATCACGTCCGCAAACATCAACACGCGCCCCTCGCTGTTACGCGCCGCACGCCCAATCGTTTGAATAAGCGCGCCCTCGCTTCGCAAAAAGCCCTCTTTATCAGCATCCAAAATGGCAACCAACTTAACCTCAGGCAGATCTAGCCCCTCTCTTAAAAGATTGATACCAACGATGACGTCAATCTCGCCCGCACGCAGGCTGTTGATAATCTCGATACGCTCCATCGTTTTAATCTCGCTGTGAAGATAGGTCGACTTTATCCCGTTTTCAGTTAGATACACGCCCAAATTCTCCGCCATCTTTTTCGTAAGCGTTGTAACAAGCGCGCGCCCGCCCGACTTAATCGTTTTGTTAAGTTCACCTATCAAAACGTCCATCTGGTTTTTGGTAGGCAAAACGGTAATCTCAGGGTCAAGTAGCCCCGTTGGCCTTATAATCTGCTCAGCAACATTATCCGCCCGTTCAAGTTCATACGGCCCCGGAGTAGCCGACACGCAGATAACTTGGTCAATCTTTTTCTCCCACTCTTCAAACGTAAGCGGACGGTTATCATAACTTGATTTAAGCCTAAACCCGTAGCCTACAAGGTTATCCTTGCGCGCGCGGTCACCGTTATACATCCCCCTTATCTGCGGGATGGTTATGTGACTTTCATCAATCAAAAGCAGCCAGTCATCAGGGAAATAGTCAAAAAGCGTGTACGGCGTCTCGCCCGGCTTTCGCCCGTCAAAATATCGCGAATAGTTTTCAATACCGTTGCAATAGCCAACCTCGCGCATCATCTCTATGTCATAACTTACGCGCTGCTTTAATCGCTGCGCTTCAAGAATTTTGCCCTTATTTTCAAGGTCGGCCACCTCTTGCGTCATATCCTTTTCAATCTCGCCAAGCGCCGCTTCAAGTTTGTCGCTGCCAACAACATAGTGCGTTGCTGGGTATATCGCCGTGTGGCTAAGCGTGTTTATCGCCTTGCCCGTAAGCGCGTCTACCTCTTTAAGACTTTCAATCTCGTCGCCAAAAAACTCAACGCGAATACAGTGCTCACTTTGGTCAGCCGGAAAAATATCTAGTACGTCGCCGTTAACCCTAAACGTCCCACGAACAAACTCAATGTCGCTGCGCTTATACTGGTTGTCAACCAGCCGCATAATAATCTCGTCACGCGAGACACGCATATTCGGCCTTAAACTGATGGCCATTTTTTGGTATTCGCTTGGCTCGCCCAGGCCATAGATACACGAAACCGACGCCACAATAATAACGTCTTTACGCTCAAAAAGTGAACACGTTGCCGAGTGTCTTAATTTATCAATCTCTTCATTGACCTGCGTTTCTTTTTCAATAAACGTGTCAGTTGAAACGATGTACGCCTCGGGCTGATAATAGTCATAATAACTAACAAAATACCCAACCGCATTGTTAGGAAAATACTCTCTAAACTCGTTGCAAAGTTGCGCCGCCAGCGTCTTGTTGTGCGCAATAACCAAGGTCGGGCGGTTAACCTCTTTTATGATGTTAGCCATCGTAAAGGTTTTTCCGCTTCCCGTTACGCCCAAAAGAACCTGCGTCCGCAAGCCATCACGCACGCCCTCAACCAAACTTTTGATCGCCTGAGGCTGGTCTCCCGTTGGTTTGTGAGGGCTAATTAACTCAAACTTTTGCTCTTTCGTTGCCATACTTTTATTATAACCCAAACCACAAGCGATTACAACAGTTATAAAAAATTTGTCAAAACTGAACATCAAAAACCCTTGACAACCCCACTTCGCGGTGATAAAATATTGTCAAGTTAATAGTTGTGAAGACCTTGGGTGGCGCCAAGCGAGCAACAAACTTAAATTAAGGTGGCAAGCATATTGCTTGTAATTAGGGTGGAACCGCGGATAATCAATTCGTCCCTAGGCAAATAAGGCCTAGGGCTTTTTATTTGCAAAAAACGCAATTTCGCATAAAAAATTCGTAAAAAAGGAGAAAAAACTATGAAAAAAGACTTTTTAACGCTAGACAAGCTTGCTAATCACTGCAAGGCGACGGGCTTTGTTTACCCAGGTAGTGACATTTATGATGGCCTTGCCAACACGTGGGACTATGGCCCATTAGGTGTTGAACTTAAAAACAATATCAAAAAACTTTGGTGGAAGCGTTTCGTTCAAGAGAATGACAATTCGTATGGCGTTGATGCTGACATTTTGATGAACCCACGCGTTTGGGAGGCCTCAGGCCACACCGCAAGTTTTTCAGACCCAAAGATGGACTGCAAAAACTGCAAAACCCGCCACCGTGCTGACAACCTTATCGAAGACTACAATAACAAACACAAAATCACAATGAACGTAGACGCGATGAGCAAAGAAGAAATGCAATCATACATCACCGAGCATCAAATCAAGTGCCCAGTTTGTGGCAAGTGCAACTTCACCGAGATTAAAAACTTTAACCTTATGTTTTCAACGCGTCGTGGCGTAACTGAGGACAATGCTGACCTTATCTACCTCCGCCCTGAAACCGCGCAAGGTGAATTTGTTAACTTTCTTAACGTTTGGCGCACGACCCGCGCAAGGCTGCCATTTGGTATCGCGCAGATTGGTAAGGCTTTTAGAAACGAGATAACGCCGGGCAACTTTATTTTCAGGACGATTGAGTTTGAACAGATGGAGCACCAGATGTTCTGTCGCGGCGAAGAGTCAAGCCAGATTTATCAAGAATACAAGAAAAAGGCGATGGATTTCCTTATCGACCTTGGGTTTGACAGAGCCGACCTTGACTATAAAGACCACGAGAAATTGGCGCACTACGCAAAAGAGGCCTGCGACATAATCTATCGCTACCCTCATGGCTGGAACGAGCTTAACGGTATCCATAACCGCACTAATTATGACCTATCTCGCCACCAAGAGTTCAGCGGTAAGTCAATGCTTTACACTGACCCAGTTACGCAAGAAAAGTTTATCCCTCACGATATTGAGTATTCAATCGGGTGTGACAGATTGTTGCTTGCAACCCTTTGCAACGCGTATGACGAAGAAACCCTCGAAGGCGGCGACACTCGCATAGTTATGCACTTTATCCCTGCCCTTGCGCCTTACAAGGTTGCTGTTTTGCCTCTTCAAAAGAGCTTGGGCGAAAAGGCAAAGGCCATCTATAACGATTTAAGAAAATCATTTATGTGCACCTATGACGAAGCGGGCTCTATCGGCAAACGCTACCGCAGGCAAGACCAAATCGGCACGCCATTCTGTCTTACCGTTGATTTTGACACGCTTGAAAACAACACCGTCACCCTTCGTAACCGTGACACGATGGAGCAAATTCGCCTGAACATCAATGAGGTTGAAGACTATATCCAAAAAACTCTTAAATTTTAAATAGCCAATATTATATATTGATAAAAAATTAAAATGAATCAAAATT
>CAVCHC010000017.1:0-23255 GCA_963602035.1 Acutalibacteraceae bacterium
TAATAATTATTTTTAAAAATCAAAATGCGCGTCAAGACTTGAAGTACACTCAACGTTAATGCCAACCTTCATAATATAAACGTCCAAAAGGTTGCACGAAATGAACCCAAAATCTTTGTCTATAACAAACGTAAGTTGCGCGCTTTTAAACTCGGGGCGCGACATATTGCTGTTAACCGCCAGCTGTTTGGCATAGTTAAAGCACGACCTGTCTGGGTCAAGGTTGATGATAAATTTCTTTCCGCCCGTTACGTCTTGCAAGCTCGCGCTGGTGACCGTTTTGTTTGAAACCACGTACGGATAAAGCCCGCCCGGCATAACGCCATATTTTTCTTTATAGGCCGCATTGGTGTAAAAATCAAATTTGTCAGTGAAGGTGCCGCTTTTCCCATCCGCGCCAAGCGTGCCAGAATAGCGCTTAATGTCGCCAGTGGTGAGGTCTAAAACCATCTTGCTGCACACGTTTTTAAACCCCTTGGCGTACTCACAATTGATAAACTCGTTGCCGTTTTTCTCGCTGGTTGAGGTGATTGTCTGCGGCGCAAAAGTGTTTGAAATAACCCCCGTTGCCGACACTTTATATCGCTCCCTTTTATTCAAAAGTTCTTTGGCAATAATTAGTGCGTCAACCGCGTCTTTTTCAGTAAGCGTGTCAAACGTGATTTCGCCCGCATCAAACCGCGCCATAATCGCGCTGACGTCAGGGGAAAGCGCCGCCTCGTTATACAACTTGCCCGGGTCAAAAAGCGAGGCCGAAATGGTGTCGCCCAAAAGTTTTCCGCCAAAAACGGACACCGCCAAAAGCAGCGCCGCGCCCAAAAACACGAAAAACTTTTTGAAAAACTTTTTCACGCGCCTAGTTTACCCCAAAACCGCCGTAAAGTCAATACCAAAAACTTTGATTTTTTGTTGACAAACCCGCCGTTTTGCCTTAAAATACCTTTAAAGGAAGATGATTATGACGTATAAAAAATTTGGACTTATTGCTCTTATTATGTCGGTGGTTATGGTTGTTTCAACCCTGTGTTTGTGCGGCTTTAAAAAGGGCGACCCGCTTACGGTTGACACGCCCTATAAATTCATCGTGTATAACCACAAAATTTCGGGCACCGAGGCAACTGAAACCAATAATACCGAAAATTATGAAAAATTAAAGGCCGCCTTCGTTGATATGACCAACCTTAGCATCTTTAAGCGCCTTGTCTCAGGGGGCAAGATGAACGAGCAGCCAAGCCAAGACATTGAGGGCGATTACAGCTATTTTGTTGACGCGTGGAAGCAGGATAATATCTGCCTTGAAATTAAGTTTGACACAAAACAGCACCAACTTGTAAGCATCGATGGCAACAAAAAAGTGCTTGAATTTTCGTCGCTTATGATAGTTTTAAAGCCCGAAACCAAGGTCACGGCCATCTATATTAACACGTACGAGGGCACGCCAGACTATTCAAACAAACACCCACTTTTGCTGCGCGCCGACCTAAATGAACTTTACAAAATCTGCGAAAAAATTTAACTTAAAGTTGAAAGTTGAAAGTTTAAATATTGACTAAATTATTTATTTGTAAAAGTACTAAATGGTGCTGTTATCGCCAGCCAATTTAGTGCTTTTTTATTTGACCAATTGTTGAAACCATATTTTTTAATATTCGCAATGGGGTAGCAAGCGTAATGCATTTATGCCGAACATTGACCGAAACAAGTTGGAGGTTTGGTGAGGGGTGAATGTATTACGCTTTGCATAAACGCGCGTAACAACAAAATTTTTTTGTAATAAAAATTAAAAAATTTTTATATAAAAAAATGCCGCAAATTGATTGCAGCATTTAAATTTGAATTTTTTAAACATTAAATCTAAATAGGCAAACGTCGCCGTCTTGCATAACATAGTCTTTGCCCTCAACGCGCACTTTGCCTTTTTCTTTCGCGCCGACGTACCCGCCGCACTCTATAAGTGTTTCAAACGGACAAACCTCGGCCTTAATAAAGCCTTTTTCAAAATCGGTGTGAATTTTGCCTGCTGCTTGTGGCGCCTTGGTGCCCTTTAAAATCGTCCACGCGCGCACTTCTTTTTCGCCCGCCGTTAAAAAGCTTATCTGCCCCAAAAGTTTGTATCCAAGCTTAATTATGCGGTTAAGGCCGCTTTCTTTAAGCCCCAAATCGGCAAGAAACATATTGCGCTCCTCGTCGTCAAGTTCGGTAAGTTCTTGCTCAACTTTCGCCGAAATTACAAGCACCTCGCTGCCTTCGCGCGCGGCGTATTCTTTAACAAGACGCACGTTTTGGATGCTATCCTCGTCTTTGCCAAGGTCATTTTCGCTTATGTTGCACGCATAGATAACGGGCTTGGTGGTGATTAAAAACAGACTGTCAACAAACTCGCGCTCATCGCTTGAAAATTCAAGGGTTTTGGCGGGCTTGCCCTCATTTAAACACGCCGCAAGTTTTTCTAAAATAGGCACCTCAAAATTAGCGGTTTTGTCGCCCTGTTTGCTGCGTTTGACGGCCTTATCAAGTTTACCCTGCACGCTTTCAAGGTCAGCAAGGCTAAGTTCAATATTGATGGTTTCAATGTCGCGGATAGGGTCAATCGAGCCGTCAACGTGCGTGATGTTAGCGTCTTCAAAACACCTTACAACGTGCACAATCGCCTCACACTCACGAATGCTTGCAAGAAATCGGTTGCCAAGCCCCTCGCCGTGACTTGCACCCTTAACCAGCCCCGCAATGTCAACAAATTTCAAAAGCGCGGGCGTCACCTTTTGCGTGTTATAAAGTTTCGCAAGCGCGTCAAGCCGACTGTCCGGCACGGCCACAACGCCAACGTTAGGCTCAATCGTGCAAAACGGATAATTCGCGCTTTCAGCCCCCGCCTTAGTTATCGCGTTAAAAAGCGTGCTTTTGCCAACATTTGGCAAGCCAACAACTCCAAGTTCCATAATTTTCTCCTTTGCCTTGCCATTATATATCTTTTTTAAAAGTTTGTAAAGACTTCGCGCGGCGTTGCATAAACTTTATTGATTAGGAGGGCAGCGTTGTGATTTGGTGGAAAGCGTTGATTTTAGGGTTAATTCAGGGGCTAACGGAGTTTTTGCCCATCTCGTCAAGCGGGCATTTGACCCTGGCCGAGGGGCTTATGGGCATAACCGAAAGCAACAACTTCTTTAACGTCGTCTTGCACTTAGCCACGCTTTTAGCGGTGATTATCGTGTTTTGGCCAGACGTCAAGGCGCTTTTAAGGCACCCATTTTCGCGCACGGGGCGGCTGTTAATTGTGGCAACCATCCCAACGTGCGTGCTGGCGGTGTGCTTTAAACTGCTTTTAAGCGAGATGTTTACTGTCACCTTCTTGGGCTTTGGGTTTTTAGTAAGCGCAATGCTTTTGCTGGTTACAACTGTGGCGCTGCCTAGGGGTAACGCGACTCAAACGGCGGGTGCGATGGCCAACCTTGGCGCACATACGTGGAGCTTCAATACAGGCGCAGCCGGCGCAATGGCTAATTCGGCAGAAAATTTGAGTGCAATGCCCTATAAACAAACACGCAATATGCGCGCAAAAAAGTGTGCCAAAAAAGGCAAATTAATATCAACAATGTCAAATGCAAGAACGGTTGATGCGTGCGCGATGGCTAATGCAAATGCGGGCAAATCTGGCACGATGGGTAATGCGAGCGTAAGGGCATGTAAGGCTGGCGTAAGGATGGGCAATGCGGGAGCAACTGGTCAAGTTGGCGGCGCGGACGAACCAAATTTAACATTTGGCCAGGCGATTATGGTGGGCATAAGTCAGGGCATAGCGGTGCTTCCGGGCATAACGCGAAGCGGCGCCACCATCTGCACGGGGCAACTTATGGGCGCGTCCCGCGAAGATGCACTGCGATTTTCGTTCCTTTTAAGCATCCCGGTTATTATCGCAAGTATGGTCTACGAGCTGATTGGCTGCGGCTTTCACGCCCCCGCAATTGGGTTTGTGCCCGTTTTAATCGGCAGCGTCGTGGCGTTTGCGGCCGCCCTAGTTTCAATTCGCGCTATGCTCAAACTTGCGCGTCGCGGCAACTGGCTGTGGTTTTCGGTGTACCTCTTCGTCCTTTCCTCCCTCGTCCTAACCTTCACCTTCGCAATGTAACTAATCCCAACTCCCCCCAACAGTTTATATTAATGCCAAAAGTTAAAATTTAACGCCAAACGCCAAAAGTTATACGATTAACTCGCTATTTAACATTCTAAAATTTTAAGTTTAAGGTGTAAAATTAAAATTCAAATGCAACTGTTATTTTAAAGGATGTATAATTTGGCGGGGGGTGCACATACTAAGGTTAGAAATTTAAAAAAGGAGAAAACAAAATGCGTTCTAATGACAAAAAGAAAACCGCAAAAGCTTGTGGTTCACGCAGCACCAAGGCCTGTGGCTCAAAAAGCACCAAGGCTTGTGGTTCGCGCAGCACGAAAGCTTGTGGTTCGCGCGCGTCTCACGACTAATGCGCAAACAAAAACCCCTCATAAGAGGGGCTTTATTTTTTTGTACAATTTGCCTTTAATTTGACGATAAACTATTCAGCGTCGTCAGTATCTTGGGTTGGCTCTTCGGTTTTAGCGTCGTTTTTAGTTGCTTTTGAGCCAAGGCTAGCGATCTTTTCAACCAGCCCACCAAAAAGTGGCATCTCCTTGTCGCGAGAGAAGTTGATGGCGCCAAGCACAGCAAAAGCGGCGATAAACAGATTAGCAACAAACCCCATGTATTTGTTAAACATAACAAGGAATTTGTAATAGTTGTAACCTGCCTCGGTGTGGTCAACAAACGAATAGGTATAGTTGTCAAACGCGCCAAGGATAAGGCTTAACGTGTATTTAACAACGTTAACAACCAAAACAAGGGCAAGACACTGCGCAATACGCTTTACCGTCTTCTCGTCGCCGCAGATAACGATGGCCGCAATCATCAGCCCAACGCTTATCCAAAGGGTCTGCTGAATGAAAGCCAAACAAATCGCGATAGCAACAAAAATGTTTGAAATTGTTTTCTTGTTCATATTTTTACTCCTGATGTATTTTATTTGTTTTGTCTATATTTTGACACTTTTATTTTACCCCAGGATGCACGATTTGTCAAGTTTTGTCGCGGCAAGTCTTGCGCGAATACAATGCAAAAGAGGAGAAGGGGTATGTTAGTTTGTGTTGTTGGAAGCGAAGGAAAAATGGGTCAAGCGTTAGTCGGCGCCCTTAAAACAACAAAAGACCGCGTTATGTGCGTAGACAAACTTTTGTCAAGCGACGAAATTGGCGCGCGCGAAATCCCAAATTGCCTGAAAGCGCCAAGCCTGAAAGCGCTTAAAGTTTTGCCCAACGTTGTTATAGACGCGGGTGGCTCAAAAAGTTCGGTTGAAAGCGCCAAGTTTTGCGCGCTAAACCATCTGCCGCTGCTTATTATGTCAACAGGTCAGTCAAAAATAGACCGCGCACGCATAAAAGTCTGCGCCCAAAAATGCCCGATACTTATGGCGCCCAACACCTCGCGCGGGGTTCAGCTGATTGTAAAAATGCTAAGCGATATTAACCTAACTGGCGTCGACGCGGCCGTTGTTGAAACTCATCATCAAAACAAAAAAGACAACCCAAGCGGCACGGCGATTATGCTTGAAAAAAAGTTGAAATCGCGCGGGGCTAACGTGGTGTCGGTGTCTGGACTAAGGCTTGGCGAGGTAGCGGGCACGCACACTATAACCCTGTGCTGCGGCAACGAAACAGTGACCATTACCCACACGGCGGCCGAGCGCAAAAATTTCGCAGACGGCGCCATCGCTATGCTTGGGTCGGTTTTAAAACTGCCAAACGGACTTTTTGAGGAGGGCGAAATCGATGAAAAAGATTAAAATTGGCATAGTGGGCTACGGTGGTTTGGGGCACGCTGTTGAGCAAGAGGCGAAAGCCCGTGGCGATGTTAAACTGATTGCAATTTTTTCACGGCGAGAGGTTGTGTCGCCTTTTGGCACGCCTGTATTAAAGCAAGAAGAAATTAGCGAGTTTAAAAACAAAATCGACGTGCTTATTTTGTGCGGCGGAAGCCAAAACGATATGCTTGTTGACGCGCCTAAATACTTAAAAAATTTTAACATTATTAACACATTTGACACGCATAAATTAGTGCCGCGCGAGTATGAAAAACTTAACAAAATTGCTGTGGCCAATGAAAAAACTGGGCTTATCTGTGCTGGGTGGGACCCCGGGCTGTTTTCTGTTTTGCGCGCAATGCTTGCGCCGATTAGTGAAGACACGCCCGCCTGTTTTTACGGAAAAGGCATAAGTTTAGGTCATTCTCAGGCCGTAAAGCGCATAAATTGCGTAAAAGACGCCATTTCGTTTACATTTCCTGATGAAAACGTGCTAAAAAACGCAAAATCGGGTGTAAAAGGCATAAAAAGTGCCTCAATTCGTAAAGTTTTTGTTGTTACGGACGAAAATCGCGATTCGGTTGCCAACCAAATTCTAAATATGCCAAACTATTTTAAGGGTGAAAAAACCGAGGTGACTTTTGTAAGTGAAAAGGAGTTGGCACGCCTTAAAACGGCCGCACACCGCGGAGAAATTGTGTCGGTTAAAAAAGAGGCGGGCTACAAGCATTCGCTTAACTTTAAACTTAAAACCACGTCTAACGCGCGGCTGACCGCAAAAATAGTTTTAGCGTATGCAGCAGTGTTTGATAGGCTTGAAAAACAGTTTGGAAACCGCGTTATAACCCCGCTGCACATTCCGCCAATTATGCTTTTGCGCAAAACCGAACTGCAAGCAATAAAAGATTTTATTTAACTGGTTTCTTAAAAATTTTATAAAATTTTAATAAAAATTAAAGCAATTTAAAAGAATTGGGCGGCTGGTTTAAAAGTATGCGGCGGCCTAAAAGCAAAATTAATTATTCGATAATTATTTTTGTCTTGCGGCTTAAATAAAAGTAAATGAAAAGACGATATTATTTTATTAGAAGGGGAGTTGTATGAAGATAGCAATTGTTGGCGCGACGGGGCTGGTTGGGCGAAAGATTATCGAAACGCTTTATAAAAGAAATCACCTTTCGGGCGCCGAACTTGTTTTATACGCAAGCGAAAAAAGCGCGGGCAAGCGGCTTAAAATCGGCGGCCGCATTTATATGGTGCGTGGGCTAAACGAGGCGAGTGTGGAGGCGGTTGATGTTGCTATTTTCTCGGCAGGCAGCGCCGTGGCCTTAAAGTATGCACCACTTTTTGCAAACCTCGGCGCGTGGGTGATTGACAATTCGCGCGCGTTTAGGATGGATGAAAACGTGCCACTTGTTATCCCTGAAATCAACGCCGCAATATTACAAAAATTTTTTACTAAAAATATAAATGCCAACGCGATACAAAATATGCCCGCAGCAAAAATAATTGCCAACCCGAACTGCTCAACGTCGGGGCTGGCGCTTGTGTTGTTTTATCTTGAAAAAGTTGCGCCTGTTAAAAAGATAATCGTCACCACTTTTCAGGCGGCCAGCGGTGCGGGTGCGGCGGGAATAAGCGACCTTGAAAACAAAACGACCAACAAGTTTAGCGAGCCACTTAATAATAATCTCATCCCGAAAATTGACGATTTTGACGCCCTTTTAAATACGCTTGAAGAAAACAAAATGGTGGGCGAAACGCAAAAAATTTTCGGCCACGCGATTGACATTTCGGCCACGTGCGTGCGTGTTCCCGTCCGCAATTGCCACAGCGAAAGCGTCCACATTCAGTTTGCCCGCGTGGTAAAAATGGAGGCGATTAGGGCGGCGTTAAACAATGCGTACGGCGTAAAACTGCTGCATGGTCTTTCAACGCCACGGTTGGCAGACGGCCAAAACGACGTGTTTGTTAGCAGACTGCGCCAACACAGTGACCACGAAATCGACCTGTTTTTGTGTTTTGATAACCTGCTTAAAGGCGCCGCATTAAACGCCGTCCAGATAATGGAAACGATTTTAGACAGCAATTTGTAGCCGTATAGATAATGGGAATGATTATATACATAAACAAGTTGTAGCCGTATAGATAATGGGAATGATTATATACATAAACAAGTTGTAGCCGAAATTATCAAACCGTTTTAGGCTGCAATGCGCCCAAATAATGGAAGAGGGCGTAAAATGTAACACTTCAAGATAATGGATGCGAGTGCAAAATGTAACGCCGTAAAGATATTGGGAATGATTATAAATGCTCATATAAAAGCAGGCTGCCTATAAAAAGTGAAAGTTTGATTGCCTAATCTTATTTTGCGTCAACGTATTGCAAAAAACGACAAAGTTTGATAAAATACGCACGCAATGAAAAGTTTTGGTCGGGTGATTTTGGCGTTTGCAGTGGCAGTGTTGGGGTTCGCGTCGTTAGTGTTTGATGCGGGCTTGGGCGCGTTGCGCGTTAACAAATTTAGCACGGGCTTTTCACGCACGCCAAGCCAAATCGTCTCAACGCATACGCCAGATGATGGAAACAATGATAATATTGACACCCCAGACGATGGTCACACCGACGATAGCAATAATGATGACGATAATGGCGATGCCGATGATGGTAAAACTGATGACGCCGACAATAATGCTGATGATGACGCCGATAAAAGCAATGATGTAGCCGGCAATGAAGATGGCGCTGACGATAATTCTAGCAAGACGGACGACGGCAACGCGGGCGCTAATGATGATAATGCGGGCGACGGTGTAGGGGATGACGCGGATGATAGCAAGCCTATTGGCGACGATACCCCACTGACCGAACTTGACTTGGCAAAGGCGGAGCTTACGCAAGTGATGGACGACTTTGTTAAGGTCTTTTCGCAGTTTGACTTCTCGATTTATACTGACCGCAACGGACGCGTTTTTGAACTGTATTGTTTTGGCTATCTTTACACCGACGGCCGCTTTGACACCAAGTGGCTTAAATCTACAAATGTTTATGACTATCAAGAGGCTATCGCGTCTATGAAAAGCCTGACGACGCTGGTAACTAAGGTGCTTGCAAGCGCGCGTGAAGAGGTGCCCGCGCCAAACCTTGTTTCGTTTGAAAAATATTTTGAAAGTATCGACGATTACATTAACCAACTTAACGCCGAATATCAACCTTTAACCTATGTAACGTGCCAGAATACGCGCCCGTCAAAATAATTTATCAACTTATCTAAACACGCTTAAAATTTCGAAGACTACTTGCTAAACACCCTTAAAGTTTTTGTGACCTCTTGGTATACGCGCTTAAAGTTTTTAAATTACTTAGTAAAGATGCTCAAAGTTTTTAAAACCGCTTGGTAAACGTGGCCATTGGTTTAAAGATTACCCGAAAAGAAAATCAGTTAGCGCAATTTGTAAGGTGAATAAAGTCTTGCGCGCTTTCAATGCTTTGGTACGCTATATTGCTTAAAAAAGTTAAAAGCAGGGGGTGGGAAACCTGGTTTTGAGTATTTTGATAAAAATTTTCAAGAAATTTTGCAAAAACACTTTAATTTTTCAAAAACATATGGTATAATGCCTTTGCTTTTAATCGCAAGGGCATATTTTTGCGGTTAAACATCGCCATTTAAATTAAACAAAATTTGCGCGAAAAAAAAGAAGTGGCGAAAACTTAATATTTGGAGAGATACTCAAGTGGCTGAAGAGGATGCCCTGCTAAGGCGTTAGTACGGTTTTAAGCCGTAGCGCGGGTTCAAATCCCGCTCTCTCCGCCAAAAACACAATATCTTGTGTTTTGAAAATGTATGCACCACAATATCTTGTGGTGTTTTTTGTTGTTTTTAAAAATTTTTTTAAAAGTGAGTAGCAACTGAGTAGCAAGTGAGTAGCAAACGCGCTTTTTTTATTAATAAATTAATAAACTGTTTCACGTTTCACTTATTCATTAAATCAACAAACTTTTTATCCGCCCCCTCGCGAACGTGTGTGTAAACCTGGCTGGTCACCAAGCTGCCAGAAACGTGGCCAACCCACGACTGAATGATGTGCAATGGCACTTTCTTTTCTTGGCACGCTGTAATAAATGTGTGTCGCAGCGAGTGAATAGTGTATCGATCCTTCCAGCCCATCTCTTCTTTAAGTTTATCGAATAGTTTTTGCGCCGTTTTTGGCGAATAATTAAAAATGCGGCCATCGACTAACTCGATGGTGCTCAATAGTTTAATTGATTTCTCGAAAAGCGGCACAGTACGGATACTCGCCTTGTTTTTGGTTGTATCGACCTCATTTTTGTCGTTAATCGATTTGTTAATGGTCATGGTTTTTGCTACTAGGTCAATATCTTGGCCTGTTAGCGCCAAGACCTCGCCGCGCCGCAAGCCCTGGAACATTGCCAATTTAAAGATGGCAAATTGTGGGGCAGTAGCATTTTCAAGCCTGATTTGGTCATCGGGCGACAGTGCCAAACCATTAACCCTTGTGTGCCGCGGTTTTTGAACCAGGTTAAGTGGGTTATGTGGCACAACCTGGTTTTTTTGCGCCTTGTCAAAGATATCGTTTAGCAGCTCGTAAACCTTCTGCTTTTGCCTCTCGCGGGGCACTGATTCGAGAGCCGTAACGATGTGCATCGGCCGAATGTCGCGAATTTTAAATCTTAACAGGTCTTCAAAGTATCTCTTGCTCAGCCGATATTCTTTAATCGTTGAATCCTTAACGCGACCTTGCTTATAGACAGTGAACCACTTGTCGTACCACTCGGCCAACGTTAGGCCAGTGTCAACGTAATTATCGTCTTTAACTTGATTAAGTTTTGATTTTAATAAAAGCAGGCATTTCGCTTGTGTGTTGGCCGAAACGTAATACTGCCGGCCATTCGCGCGAAACCTAGCATACCACAGGCTCTTACATCGCCTGTCCTTTTTTATCGTTATATTTTTGAATTTCACCTCTTGCTCCATTAATTGGAGCGGAGCTTGCTTCTCGCGTTCTTGCTCGTCTAATGCATCCAGTTTGCCCTGGAAATAACCCTCATAAGCTGCGAAAGCGTTTTGAATTTTTTCAATCGTTGAAAGAACAGACTTACAACTTTTCTGGCCGATAATCGCGCCATTTTAAAAAATCTTCCAAAATTTTTCTTTTGAAATTTGCCATAAAACCTCACTTATTTTTCGTTGCCATAATCATCATCAGCCATTATTAAGGCGCGGGCATAACCTAAAACCTTGCCTTGCGAAAGTGTGCTTAGAAGACGAAATGTTTTTACCAAGTCTGTTTCTTTTTCGTTTAAATAGCCAAAGCCGTTGTTCATATTGTGTCCAACCACATAGTCAACTGACACCCCATAAAAGTCCGCAATTTTTATTAAAGTTTCAATATTCGGCTCGGCCTTACCTGTTTCGTAATGACCATAGCCAACAGTTGTCATATTTAGATATTTTGCCATATCCGTTTGAGTTATTTTTTTTTGTTTGCGCAATTGTCGTAATTCCATACACGTTACTCCTTAATTCCACCATACTTAGAATGGTCAAAATTAACAAATATTTAATAAAATTTAAACAAAATTAACAAAAGTTGTTAAAAATGGTTGACACAATTAACAAATATTGTTAAAATGCAGTCAATAAAGTAACAATTTAATTTATTTATAGGGGAAACAAAACATGAGGGAATGGAGAGAATGGGCTGTTGTGGTGACTAAGAAAAACATGGCGAGCACCAGTTTTTTTGAGTACGAACAACAGGCTGCTTGGTTTTATTTAATGTCCAAAGGTGAAGACCCAAAGGCCAAGGTTGAGGCTTTTAAAAAGGTTGGCGAAAAACATGTTAAGTTATGTTGGGGCAAGTATAGCCCACTCAATCAATACAACGCACCTTTTAAGGTCGTTTACAACACTCTTAACAGTCGGCTTACAAAACTGTTCACTAATGCGATGGAGACATGGCAGTTTTATAGGTCATACAAGTCATTGTTTAAAAACAAATGTCAAATTTACCTTAACATTAACGGCGTTGATTTTATCGAAATCGAACCGTATCAGCTTTTAGGCGATGACTACGAAGACTCAATTTTAATGCCCGAATGATCGGGCACGTGCGGGCGCCGAAGCCAGGTATTCCACGCCTGAGGCGGTTAAACTCCGTCTGCCCGCAACTAACCTTATCCCCCAAAGGAGAACTCGTTATGCGAAGAACAAAATTTAGGATCACAGTTGGTGGTTCAAGTCGATTTTTATCCAGTCTTCAAAAAGACAAATACACCAAGATGTTTGACGAGTTGGGCATTCCCTACCAGCTCGAACAGATAGTTAAGTTTTAAGAGGCGTGAAAAAGGCCTCTGGGGGAAAACTTTTTCATTTTGTTTATCCTTTTAGGCGCTGGCAAAAGCTGGCGCCCCGCCACTGGCGGAGTTGAAAGGAAAAAGGAGAATGTTTATGAAAGATAATAAAAACGGTAAATTCGGCAAAGCGGTTGGTATCGGCCTTGCTTCGATTTTATGTTTGGGCGCTGTAACTGTTGCGCCAATTAAAAAGGCGGTTGACACTGGCAAAGCGGACAAAAAGCAGATAGAGTCGCAAGCCACAAGAATTGCCGACCTCGAAAAAGAGAACGACATTTTTGAGGCCGACAAAAACTCGCTATTAGAAGCGAACCGCGATTTGACTAACAAAAATAACACGCTCACCGAAAAAAATCAAGAGCTTGAAGAAAAAAATACCGCGCTTGAAAATGACAAGCAAGACTTAGCAAACAAAAACAGCCAGTTAACCCAAGACAAAGAAAGCCTGACCAATGCTAATAATCAATTGGCTCAGGAAAAAGAAAATTTAACAAACGAGAACAATCAATTAACTCAGGAAAAAGAGAGTCTAGCTAACGCCAACAACCAGTTGACCAACGCCAACGATCAGCTCACGCAGGACAAGGAAAGTCTTGAACAAGAAAAGCAAGCCCTCCAAGACCAGCTTGACGAGCTTGAAAATTCGCTATCACAAAACCCTGAGGTTAAAACTGTTAATAAATATGTTGTAACGGGTGAAAAAGGCACTGTGGATATTGCAAAAACGACGTCGGTTCTTGACTCAAACATGTCAATAAGTGAATTCCTTAACTACTTTACAAACATAACAAGCATTAAACAAAAACAAGGAAAGATAGCTATATTGGCCGGACGTGAGATCGATCTTGAAGTTACTGAAACCATATTGGGACTTGGTAGCAATATTGAAATCAAAACTAATTTTTTCAGCGGCTCAGAGTCGGGCAGCTCGTTGGAAGGAGCCTTTAAAGACTTGGCAGCACAAGGCTACGGTAGTGCAGCGACTAAGCTTAATATAACTTCGTTTAAAGATATCCCAATTGCTCTTGTTAGTTATAAACTTGGCCAAATTGAGTATGACGAGGCCGGCAATATTTCAGCACTCAACCTAGTGTTTATTTGCGATGAAGGCAACCCAAACTCTTACGGGCCAGCATTTTTACAAAACAAAAGATGTGCGTTTTTTGATAATAAAGGAACAACTATTGAGGTTTTATTCCCCAAATTTAAGCAAGTAAGCGCTGTGTATTATAAAACAGAAACACCAATCACAATAACAAAAGCTGATGGGTCATACATCAAAGGTTATGTAGAGTACAATAGCGCGACTGGTGTAATTTGGATCAATGCCGAAACAAGCTCGGGAACAATTAAACAATACAAATTGGTCATGGGCTCTTGGTACTATTGCAACATCGTTGACAATTCCGGACAATCTTATGGAACAATAATGCAAGGGTTCTACGAAGGACTTTGGGAGTAATTAATGGCAAAAGGAGCAAAAAAGGCGGCGGCGACATCGGCCGCTGCCACCAAAATAAATATGAAAAGCAAAAAGTTTTGGATCATTTTTTCAATCTGCCTAGTCGTGTTTATCGTGTTTTTAGGCGCGCCGGCGTTTAACATCTTTTCAACGATTTTTAACTTTTTTGGAAAGATTATGAACTTTTTCGCAAAGGCTTTTGCAAAACTTGGCGAGTGGTTTAACTGGTTCGGCCTCGGGGGTGTTTAATGAACAAATTCTTAGACAACGTGTTTATTTTTATCGTCGCTATCGCGCTGGTGATAAATGGCATGTGGGTTTACTTTTTCGTCTTCAAAGGCGACAAGGGTTTTGAAACAACATTAACAACCGTTTCAGCCGACCTGGCAAACGTTAAGAATGCTGACGAAACAAAAACTTATCCCATCCAGGTTAACGTTTACTCAAACGAAAACAAAAACGGTTTAAAAACTGTTGAATTAAATACGACGTCTTATACGTCGGCAGAAATGGAAAGTTACACAAGCTCAGGAGTACAGTTAATCAATCCTACGTGGAAGCTTGAAAAATTTGCTGTAAGCCGTCGTCCTTTCGCCGAAAAATATGCTTACGCGTATCGACCAGAAGTCAAGGCGTACAACACCAGCGACGGGGTTGCGTATCGCGCGACTAACTCACTTTCAAGAAATGACCAAGTTATTTTCAACATCGGCGACGACGTTTTTGCATTTAAAGTCAGGTCACATTTTGAAGAGAATGACCCACTTAATGTTAAGACAGATCGGCTGGTTAAGTTTGACCAAATTCTATGGGCTGAATATTACTACGATTACGACTGGGCGATGCTGACCAAAAAACTTCAAGAATTCGTTGAAACGTTAAATTATGGTGACTTCGAAATTAGCCTGGTTGATTTAGCCGACTATGTTGTGTTGCAAAAATACGATCCCGAAACAAAACAGTTTAATCGACTAAATAATTACGATAACTACCGAAATTATTTCACCATCAAAGTCCACCATGACAAAAACGGCATGACGGACTGCGATCAGTCGTTGTTTAAAATGGTCAACTATGATCCGTACTATTTCGGCCGAACTGAGGCCAGTGATTATTGGAAGGCCGTCGCCGAATACGAGCTTGACCTAAACAAAGACTTCGACGTCCGCGAAACTGACAGTGGCAAGTATATAACCATCAAGCATGATGTGGCAGAAAGATTAAATAAATACAGCAACATCCAGGTTGTCCTAAATATTAACCTAGACAACTACGACATCGATGGCATTGACAACTATGGGCTTTATGGTTTCAAAATTGATACTATCAATATCACTAGCTCAACGGCCAAAGAGTTTTCTTTCCTCGCGCGAAGCCTGGAATTGAGTGGCCTTAAAACAATTAATAAAACCGGCAATGTCACCCTCTATTTTGTCGACAACGCCGGGTTCGGGGGTGATATAACTAATGGCTAAAAAACAAATTGGCTGGTTTTGGTATTTGCTAGGCTGCGTAGTCATTGTCTTGGCCGTGCTTGCGGGCAACGCAATCTGGAACTTGCTGCATGGCGAAAGCGCAACGTTTGAAAGTTATGACGACAACAAATATGTTATCAATTTTTCAACAACAAACAGTGTCTTTTCGTCAACAACCGAGGCGGACGTTTATCAATACACAACAACCCTTGAACCAGTTGAGTTTGATGCAACCGTGAAAGATTACGAAGTTTTATTTAATCAGGCGCCTTGCAATGCAACCATTGACAACGGCCAAATTTCAGCTAAATATAAAGTCAAACTATTAAAAGCAGACGGCAGCGTTAAGCTGGCCGACACGTTATATATTAAAATCGAGTTCCTGACGCAAGGCGTAAACATAACTATCACTACCAAAAGTGGCAGTGCAAGCGCTAGCCAGTTAAACAGATTTTTAAACAATGGCTTTAATTTGAAAATTATCGAGATAGGAGAAAAAGACAATGGCAAAACGAACTAATCCATTTTGGACAATTTTAAGCGTCGTGCTAATTGTGGCACTTGTGGCTTGTGGCTTTGCTTTTAAGACTGAAATAAAGGCACTGTTCAGTGGCCAAAAACTTTACACAAAGTCGCAATACGACGATGCTTATAATCAAGGGAAGAAAAGCAATGAGGCAGAGGCTAAATACAACTATGAGCTTGCAAACGGCTACAAGGAAGACCTTGAAAAAGAAAAGCAAAAATCCAAAGAAAGAGAGATCCTGATTGCTAAGTTAGAAAAATTAAATGAAACGCTTGCCAACGAGAATACTCAATTAACGAACAAAAATGAGGATTTAAAAAACAATAATGCTCGATTAAACGAGTTGGTTGACAATTATTTAGAATTATTACAACTAAGCATAAGTGAAAATCAAGCAATAATAACATACGTCGTTGATAATAAGGCAGTTAAAGTTGATGTTATTGAAAAAGGTTCAAAAATTACAAATCCATATGTTGTGACCTTTAAAGAAGGTGACTTACACACATTTAACTATTGGACAAATGAAGGCCAGCAAGTTGACTTTGACTCTTTTACACCAACAACAAATACATTCCTTGTTGCCAGCATCACATATCGATATACCATAACGTTTGTCGACGGTGATAACACGGTATTAACCAACGTGTCAACAAAAGGATCTCTATTGACATTGCCAGAAGATGTTTCAAAAGTTGGATACACCTTCCTGGGATATTATGTTGAAGGTGCGCTTATTGACACTCAATTGTACAAAGTAACTGGCAATGTGACAGTCGAGCTCAAATATCAAATAAAAACTTTTACCGTTACTTTTAAAACAAAAATTTATCACGCCGCCGATGGAACAAACATTATTGATGGCGAAGATTGCCCGTACTACACCCTTGCTGTTATCGATACAGTAACAATCAAGTACGGCGAAACAATACCATTTATCACAGCCCCAGCTGACCCAAGTGGAAACGGTAAGGAATTCTCAGGGTGGTATTACTGTTTTGAAGAATACAATTCGCAAAAGAATTATACAGGGAAGGAAAAAGAGTTTAGCTTGATGGAG
The DNA here is from genome assembly GCA_963602035.1 of Acutalibacteraceae bacterium. Lineage (GTDB taxonomy): Bacteria > Bacillota > Clostridia > Christensenellales > UBA1242 > UMGS2070. Next base: position 16,793 of record CAVCHC010000017.1, read on the forward strand.
GCAAAAAGTGGTTTTACGCCTTCACATAGCATCAACCTGTATGCGCTTTACGAAAACGATCAACTAACGGAAGGTGACGAAGGTCATATTCCAGGAAAAGACAATCGCCCAGAATTCGGCAACGAACCAGGGCGTGGTTAAGATATAACCGCGAAAGCGTTTATATAAAAAAACAAAAAGGAGAATTTAAAATGGCAAAGAAACCTGTAAAGAAAAACAAGGCAAAAGGCTGGTTAATCGGTGCTGGCATCGTGCTTGGAGCTGCGGCGCTGTTCTTCGGCGTTGTTGGCCTAATCGCACTGGCTGACAAGACCGCCTACGTTGAGGTTTTAAAAAGCATCTTCACGATTAAAAAGTAGAGGTAAGTTAGGTGGCAGTTTTTAAAAAACAACCTGATTTAAGGTCAGTAAAACCCCGCCTAAAAACGCCTATCATCAACGAGGTTAAGGTGTATGGGTTGCCATTAATTGAAAAAATGGCGTACCTGTATCCCTTAACCAAGGGCGTTTTTCTCTCGCTACTTGTGGCCACTATCGCGACGCCGATAATCATAAGATTTAACCAAGTCTGGTGGACGTGGTTGGCGCTTTCGCCGATCTTAATAATTGGCGTGTTGTGTGTCATCAACGTGATTCGGTGGATGTACTACCGAAACAAATACCTTGCGTGGGAGTACGAACAAGGCAAGACGCCAAATCACTTCGATATCAATGAGGGCGCGCCTGGCACGTGCAAAACCCTGCATGCGTGTTTTTCAATTCACGCAATGGCCAAATGGTCATGGCGTGAGCTACAATACGAGTACTGGCAAATACTGCCCAAGATAGCTCGCGGCGAGCTGTTAAACGAGGGCGATATTGAGGTTAAAGAGGCTTACGAGTTTTATGCAACACACGAAGGCGTTCCTTGCTGTGGGTCAAACATTCCCTTATACTCAAAGGAATTTCGACGGTTTGCTTACGACATTAATGTAGATCACTTAAAAATGAAAGAGCGATTGCCATATCGACTTAATGGACTCTATGACGAGCTATCAACAATATGCCCAACCGAGCTTCACCTTGACCGAACTAAGAATAAAAACGGATCGGCTGACATAAGTGACATGGGCAAGTTCTGTCGGCAATTTGGTGAGTTTAGATTTTCGGCTTGTGAGCAAGACGGGCAAAACTACTTTATCGATTTGCGCAGAGTTAATAGTGAGGTTCGGTCGTTTAAAGGCAAGACCGAAGTGCTGGAACCTAAATTCTTACGTTGGCTTTTTGAAAAGTTAAAGAACCGAGCTATCGATAAAATGTCGCTTCAACAATCAATGAGGTTTGCTGCATTTTTGACCAAATTTGATCGGTTTATTAAATGTTGTGGTTTTTTCAAAATCAAATATGTTTGCGTCAAGAAAGAAAGCCAAAGCGTTAACGACAAGCAGGTTGTTGTCACCGTTCGAGAAGATCAAGCCGAGAAAGGTTGCTTATTTTTCCCGCGCGCAATGCCGTTCAAATACGACACGCGAGCATTTAGAAATGGATATAAGCCATTGCACGACCCTATTTTGTTAAAGCCATATACAAAGTTAAAAATGAGTCGAGAGAAAGCAATCGGTGCGCTTAAATCAAGCAACCTGGTTAATGTTGAAAAATAAAAAGGAGACCTAATAAATGAAAATTTATGTGGATGGAGATTTGCCAAAAAACTGTTTAGACTGTCCTTGTTTCAACGGAATTGATAACGACTGCAATTTAGATAAAAATTTTAAAGGTTATTTCAAAGACGAAAACGAGTATGGCTACTGCCCACTAATGACGGTCAAGACATTAAAAAAGCGTTGGGCAAAAGAACTGTCAATGGCAAAAAATAACAACGCAAACAAGACCAATAAGGACTAGACTTGGTTAACGATTATCCAAATCAAGACGACGCGCACCCGGCAGAGGACTGGTCTTTTCAGCGAAAAACCAAAAAAAGCAGAAGACGAAAATCCGCAATTTTAATTTAACAAAAGGCCGACGGATGCTGACACCTGTCAGCGCCAAGGTCGACTTAAATTAAAATAGGATTTTCAATGCTGATTTTTTTGGAAAAAATTATGGCTTTTAAAACAAAAAATACATCGAGGAACAAAAAATGGAATCAAGAGCAAATTTAATAAAACGTATCCGTCTTGAAAACGGATTGACTCAAACACAGTTGGCCAAACGCCTTGGAACTAACCAGGCGAACGTGTCGAGATGGGAAAACGGTGAGGTCACGCCCACGGACTTATCTATGGCAAAAATGCAGAAAAAATTAAAATGGCCAGCCGACGCTTATGACTTTATCAATAGCACGCTACCTGGCCAAACAACAATGTTTCAATAAAACGCTGCAAAGTTAGTTTTTTACACAAAGAGGATACAAAATGAAAGAAGTTTTTAGGATAGAAGGCTTGATGATTTCAATGCGGTCAATTACAGCGCTTAAATTAACACTTAAAGACGTGGCCGTCTTGGCGTACATGTACTCATTTGCCGCTTCGGGCAACAGTGAAAAAACAACGGTTGAAGGCACCGATTACTTTTATGTGGCCTATCACAAAATATTAACCGACTTGCCGCTGTTAGACATTGAAAAGCGCCAGATAATCCGCATTATAGACAAGTTGCGTGCATTAAAAATTTTGACGCCATTAAACACAAGCGTCGGGCGCAAGAAGACCAAGTTTAGCTTTAATTTTCGATTTGTGCGCGACGTGAAAAGCGTGCCCGAAGAGCCAACAGCGCTTTACTTGATTACACCAAAAGCCGAGGTGCACGAAACTGTAATTGTCCAAAAGAAGCTTAAACAAAACATTGAAGCGTTGCCTGACGAACAGATAAAAACGCGCTTGACGTTCCTGGTGGACAAGTTGCCAAGCCAGCAGGTGTACAGCCTGAACGGCACAAACGTAACAACGCTGCAAACGCTGATTGCGCTCAACAACATCTTCAAAAGGCCACCAAGAGAACAGTTGTCTTTGTTTGTAGATACTTTCAAAAACGTCGACGAGCACGACGCGACCAATAACTTTACTTACACTATCGGCGCCCTTTTTAACGCATCGTTTGAATACTCTAAAAAATCTACTCGTCCAGAAGAGCGAACTTACACCAAGGCCGAACTTGATGCCCTGTATGACGACTTAGAGGAAATCGATGCACTACTAGATAATTAGGAGGATGGGATAATGGAAAAAGAAAGATATTATAGTGTGATTGACTACTATAAGGGAGACATAGAAGTAAGAGATTATGAGAGTGGTAAAACCCTTCATTCTTTATATGAGTTGGATGATTTGCTCAATCAACAAGACAAACATATCAAAAAGTTAACAAAAGAAAACGGACGTATTGTTTTTGTTGATGGTTACGACGAGAACGGCAAAGTTGTTCACAAGCAAAAGTTTGTGAAATACAAAGACACGTGCAAGGAATTAATTGAAGAAAAACGTAAATTAAAACAACTGCTGGAAACTCAAAAAGAAAAAACGATAATGGTTTATTATGTGATTAAAAATAGTGAAAACAAGTTCTTTGCTGTCAGTGCATCTGATTATAGTCATTATTGGACTACAATGGTTGCTTTTGCACACCATTTTTGCGATCTTCCCGGGCACAGCGCAATCGACGACGCGATCGAGTACAGAAACAACAACTATCCCGATTGCAAAGTTGTCAAAATTAAAATTAAGGAAATGGAGACAGCCAGTCATGAAGACTAACACAAAAATTGGAAGCTTTATAACCGCGCTGACAACACTGGTTATTGGCATTGTCGTGGCGGCAATTTGCTACAACTCATTTAGCCAGTGGGCATCAACAACTGGCACAGAGCGCCTGGCATTCATTGTATTGCTGCCGCTTGCGTTTGTGCTTGAAATTTTAAACGTTGGCCTGCCCATTGCGGCATTAAGCGCAAGTGTCGCGTCGATTAAAAGCAATTTAAAAGCCATTAAAGTTTTGGCCATAATATTGACCGTATTATCGATTGCGTTGGTAGTGTTCGCTGTTATAAACACTAAAAATTTTATTAAACTGTTTTAAGGAGAAAAACAAATGCCAAGATATGTAGCATTAGCAGATGGGTTTATTTTCGATGCGCTTGAAAGTAAAAAGCTTGACGTTAAACAAGTCGTTCGCATATTAAACTGTGATGATTTAATGGCCGAACTTGATTCGCTTGAAAAAACGACGCACCAGATAAATGCCGTCTTAAAAAGTCGATTTAAAAATATAAAACCAGAGCGCGCCAGACGCGCTGAGGCAGAATAATGCAAGACAAAAGTAGAAAAAAGTTAGAATTTTTTAAATTTGACCTGTTAGAAAACGCCACTCTGGTTGGCGATCTGGACTTGCCCCAGGTCTATGCAAACACCGACGACTTGCCGCTGCGGGTTATTCCTTTTAGTGAAGCAAGCACGGTGCCAGTTGAAGAGCGCAAGAATATTTGGCTGCATTTTTTCATTGACGACTACCGCTTTGAACGCGTTTGGAATCGCCCACGAAAGTATTTACCGTTTTTCAAATCTTTCGGCGGGATAATCGGCTTTAATTTCAGCATGTTTTCAAATATGCCAAAAGCAACTCAAATCTGGAACCTATACCGCAACAATATCCTTTGTCACTATTTCGCACAAAACGGCGTAAACGTTGTCCCGACAGTCAATGTAGCAGGCCAAGATTCGATACGGCAATTCGTTGCCACAATTGCGCCAGGAAGCATTGTTGCTGTCAGCGCTTTGGGCGCCAGTAAGGACGTTTTTGTTAAAATGGTCAAATATATCATGCAGGCGATAAAGCCGCCCGCAGTGCTTTATTTCGGCCGAAAATTTAAAGAATTAAAAGCGTTTGAAGACAAGTTTATTTATTTCGGTACATTCGACGATAAGTTTGACACCTCAAACAAAAAGGAGTAATATGGGAACAGCAAGAAGCTATGATTTAAGCGGGCCGAATGGCGTCCACTTTACGCGTTTCGAGTGGGACACTTATGACGTTTTAAACGACGGCACGCCCGTGATTTACAAAAAAGGCACCACCACAGCATCCGCGCCAACACTTAGCAACTGTCATAATACGTACGCAATTGCTAGCGGGAAGACAATGAAAATTGACAAAATAGTTTGTTATGATGAACAGTCGCATGGTTTCAAAGAAGAAATACACTGGGAACATGCGCACGGATCGTTTAAAAAGGGTGAAATACATGTGCATGTTGATGGACATAAAGAAACACGACCACCAACATTAAAGGAGATTAAATTGTATGAACAAGCAATGGAATATAATAAAAGACACTAAATTTTTAAATACGGCTAGCTTTGGCTACGCGACAACTTTTGGCGAAATCGAGGACGAGCTAAAACACGACGACCCCGAGTTTTACTATAAGAATATTCACGTGGCCATGACGCGCAGTAAGGACGTGGACGGTACGTGGTATTATGACGTACAAATTATTGATGACGATGCGTTCACCGAAGAGGAGCAGCAAAAGCTTTACAGGCGCTATGATACACTCGAAGAGCTGGTTATGAATTACATCTTCCCGGACGGAATGTCGTTTATCGACTTTATGATGACGCCGGACGAAGATTTAAAATATTAATTTTTTCAACAAAAAAGGGGCTTCCTGCCCTTTTGCAATTTTTACGCATTATTTCCTTGCTTTCGCTTTTCCGCCTCTATTTCGCGCAATCCGTCCTTGTAGCCCTCAATAAAAGAATCCAAGAATGTTCCTTTAAGCGTAAAATTCCAGCCACGACTGTTCCACGAACGAATAAATTTGCGTCGCCAACAAGATCTTTTTATTTTGTCACCCCCCTTTTAAAAGTTCATTTAATACACGTAACAATACGTTACACTTACATTGTACAGTAACATAATGTTACTTGTCAACATTTTGTTACATAAATTTTATAAAATTTTAAAAAAGAGGATTAAAAATGATATCAAACCAAATCAAATTTTATAGAAAGGCCTTAGGTTTAACCCAGCAACAAGTAGCGGAGCGTTTAAAAATAACGCGACAGGGTTATCTTTACTACGAAAAAGGCACGCGTGAGCCAAACATAGATACACTAAAAAAGCTTTGTGTCATCTTCGATTGCACATTGGATGAATTGCTTGAATTTGACACTCCGCAGCGCCGTGAGGCCGTCAAATCACAATTAAACAAAATATAACTAAAAAATAAGAGGCGTTGCGCCTCTTTTGCTTTTATTAATTGACTTTTGTTCGATGATTTTGGTATAATACAAATGCAAAAAGTGGTTGACTAGATTGGAGCATAGAATCCTTTAACAACATATAGTTCACCTCTTTTTATTTTGCAAATTTTGCCGGCATCAATGTTGCTTAAAACCGATTAAATATGTCAAAAATGTCATATTTACAGAAGAAATATGTCAAAAATGTCATATTTAATGTGTCAAAAATGTCATATTTAAAAT
>CAVCHC010000018.1:0-23075 GCA_963602035.1 Acutalibacteraceae bacterium
AATCATAAAAATATCAAGACGGATATTTTTGTTGCGCGCGGGGGTTTGACAAGACCAATTTAAAAGAATATAATAAAACTAAATCAAATCATTGAAAATGAGGTTGGTTAAAACAAAATTAAAATAGCGAGGGGGAAAAATTATGCTATTACCAAAAGAGTATCAAAATAAAAAGTGTTTGGCGCTTGTAAGCTTTGGGGCTGGGCAGATTGACGGCGGCACGGGGCCACTTAGAATCAAAGGCAGGTTTGTTGAAAGTGTGAACGGTTTTGTTGTTATAGACGTAGAAAGTTGTAAGGATGACATATCCTTGGTTGACGTTAATCGTTTCACGGGCAAAACCTATATAAACGAAAAATATCTTATCGCATTAAACTTTGCTGACTAAACCAATTAAATACCTAATTATTTAACCGAGTTTAAGAATTTGAATAAAACTAATCAACATTTTTCTAGCCATTATTGAACAAATTTGTAAAAAATAAAGAGGCCGAGCGGTGACAAAATCGCTTTTGGCCTAATTTTTTATATTGGTTAAACTTAGTGCGTTTGTAAATCTATTTAAATAGGTGCGGAGTAGGCAAAATCCTTAAACAAGCATAGCGTATTCAAGACCATAAAACAAGTATGGCGCAATTTAAAACTAATTTTACAAGTACTGCCGAATTATTTTTTAGGATACCGTTCTTTTGGCACGCTTTGGTGGACTTTTAAATCTTCTTCACTTACCATAATGTCGGCGATATCCTTACCCGTATAAAAACTAGAAAAAACCACTTGCCATTTCCCATTGATTGGCTTTTCACTCATAACGGCGCCAAAATCGCCAACTTTAACTCCGGCCTTAGTGTACGCCGGTTTTTCTTTTATTAATTCTACTAAATCCAGATATTTCATTTTTCCTCCTTTTAATTTGCCAATGGTGTATTGTTTGTAATTTCCCCCTTAGGTCTAACCATCCAACCAGAAGTAAATACAATGTTTCTACCATTCTTTACAAATTTAATATCAATGTTAATTCTTTGACCTTGTATATTTAATTTGTCAAGTCTATATTTACTCTCACAATAATTCATTACGGCTTGCTTTTCATATTCTTTTTTTAGATATTCAGAATCATTTATTGTGAAGCCCAGTTTTTCGAATAAGTCCCTTTTACCATTCCAAGCATATTTATCACTAAAAATATATTCAGTAAACTTTTTTAAATCGCATTTTGCTTTTGCATTAACGTTTGGAATTGGTTTTGAAATATTGTTTGCTATACAATGACATTTTTCATGTTGTGGTAATTCTGGTTTTAAAATGTTGTTAAACCAGCATTTATTTAAAACTAAGCACACAGGACAATGCCACGACGCCATTGGAACATGCTGCCATTCAATCCAACCAGCATAACTCACCATTCCATCTTCATCAATTTTAATTAAATCATCAAAAACACCCATATTATATCATTTCTCCTTTATAAATGCAAAAGGTTGAAGAACATTTGCGTTGCTTCAACCTTTTAATTGTATTTTATCAGGAGTTATTGTAAAGTCAATACTTTTGTGACGCGCTTTTGCAATAAATTTTTAAAACTGAATAGCGAAAAAGTGAGGGGGGGGCAAAAGGCGGAGGTGGCGGGAGTTTAAAATGGTATTGACAGAATGCGGATTGTAAGGTATAATGGGCATATAAACGGGGTAAAAGGAGTTTTTAAAATGAATAAAAAAGAAATTGCTGAAAGTGGCAAAAACAATGTCAAAAAAATTGTTCCAAAGAAGATTGGGAAAAAGCGTATGGACGAGGCTTTTAACTACGCAAAAAGAATAAAGGCCGCATTAGAAAAGATGGTTGATGAGGGTATTGAAGACGCCAATATTAAGATGGGCATTTTAAATGTCATTGACCAAAAGCCAGAAATTCTTATGGCGCAGCTTGGTAACCAGCGCTGTAATCTTGGCATGATTGCGGCCGACTTGAAGGCGGAGTGGTTTGTTTTAAAAGCGCTTGAATATAAAGAGCCCAGCCTTCAACAAGATTATAAGGATCAAAATATCGGTATGCACGCCGCGCAGGCTCGATTGAAACGCGCGACGTTGAAAGCGCTAGACAACATGGATGCCAGCGTCCAACAAGATTGTATTGGCGAAAATATCGGTATGTACGCTGCCAGCGCCCAGCTAGAAGAAGCCACACTAAAAGCGTTAGATAACAAACAGGCCAGCCTTCAACAAAACATTAATGGCTACAACATGGGCATGCTTGCAATCGTTGCGCATTTAGAGCAAGCCGCATTAAAGGCCCTTGATAATGCTGAGGCTAGCGTTCAACAAAACGTGCGAGGAATGAACCTTGGCATGATTGCGGCCATGGAGGGCTTAGAACAAGCCACATTAAAAGCGCTTGATAACAAAGAAGCCAGCGTCCAGCAAGACGATTGTGGAAGAAATATCGGGATTTTTGCCGCCAACCATTACTTAAAACAAGCAACGCTAAAAGCCCTTGATAACACAGAGGCCAGCGTCCAACAAGATGACTGGGGCTTAAATATCGGCATGTATGCGGCTATCTGCGGCTTAGAGGAGGCGACAATTAAGGCGCTTGACAATGCGGAGGCCAGCATTCAGCAAGATGCTTCGGGCTTCAATATTGGTATGCTTGCGGCCAAGAAGGGGCTTGAAAAGGCTGCGTTAAAGGCGATAGAAATTCCAGTTGCGCGTTGTCAAAAGAATCATTCGATGGAAACAATTGTAGCGATTGCACAAGAGATGGGTCTAACAAGGGTTGAGAAGGCTTATGACGAACTTGCCAAAAACAAAACTTCTAAAAAGAATAAGAATAACGGCGCCGAGCAACACGGCCTTTCACTTGACGAGATTGAAAAACAGTTGGGGCTTTAATTGGTAAATAAAAGCATCAAAAAAGGAATAAACGGAGGCTTTTTTATGGATAAAAAAGAGACTGCTGACAGCGGCAAAAACAAGATAGAAAAAGCAGCTCAAAAAGAGAGTAAAAAGTTGGATAACAAAGAGGCTTTTCAATACGCAACAAAAATAAAAGCCATTTTAGAAAAGATGGTTGAAGAGGGCATTGGAGACGTAAGTATTAAGGCAAGCATCTTAAAAATCATTGACAAAAATCCAAAGATTCTTACGGTAAAGCTTGGCGACCATTGCTGTAATCTTGGCATGATTGCAGCCGACTTGAAGGCGGAGTGGTTTGTTTTAAAAGCGCTTGAACATAAAGACGCCAGCGTCCAACAAGATTATATCGGCGAAAATATTGGTATGCATGCTGCTCACGCTCGGTTAGAACTAGCCACGCTAAAAGCGCTAGACAATTTTAATGCTAGCGTCCAAAAAAATATTATCGGCCAAAACATTGGCATGTTTGCGGCTAAATCAGGCTTAGAGAACGCAACGATTAAGGCGCTTGAAAACGCAGAGGCCAGCGTCCAGCAAGATTATATGGGCAGAAATATTGGCATGCACGCCGCGCAGGCTCAGTTAGAGCAGGCCACGCTAAAAGCGCTTGATAACACAGAGGCCAGCGTCCAACAAGACGAACTCGGCGACAATATTGGCATGATCGCAGCAGGCATGGGTTTAGAGCAGGCCACTATTAAGGCGCTTGACAATTTTGAGGCCAGCGTTCAGCAAAGTGTTTCGGGCAGGAATATTGGTATGTGCGCGGCGGAAAGTGCGCTTGAAGAAGCCACGTTAAAGGCAATAGAAAACCCTGTTGCGCGTTCTCAAAAAAACTATTTACAAAACACAATCAAAACAGTTGCAAGAGGTGCGGGTTTGGCAAGTGTTGTGAAGGCTTATGACGAACTTGCTGACAACAAAACCTCAAAAAAGAAAAAGTATATCCGCAAAGAGCCGCACGACCTTACGATTGACGAGATTGGAAGAGAATTGGGGCTTTAAGTTGAAAAATAGGCGGTTTTATCGGTAAATATTAGCGCCCAAAAAGGAATGATTATGAAAAAGAATAAAAATATTAACGAGCAAGCACAAAGGTTAAAGGATGTTTTAACTAAATTTGCAAAAGACGATATTAAAGACGACAAGATTAAAGAAAGAATTTTACAAGTTGTTGACAATTGTCCAGCGATACTTACTGTGCCTATGGTTATTGAAAAACAACCAGGTTTTTTGAATGTTGGCAACATTGGTATGTATGCAGCAATTCATAAATTAGAATGGTTTGTTTTAAGGGCTCTTGATGACAAAAAAGCAAGTCTTCAACGCGACAGAAATGGACGAAACCTTGGCATGGCGGCGGCGATATATGGACTTGAAGAGGCAACAATTAAGGCACTCGATAATGAAAAAGCAAGCGTACAGCAGGATGATAATGGATGTAATATTGGTATGTATGCTGCATTGACGTGTTGCGAGAAGGCCGTTTTAAAAGCCCTTGATAATAAAAAAGCAAGCGTACAACAAGATGATGAAGGTTGGAATATTGGCATCGCGGCTGCGTGGGCAGGTTTGCAAAAGGCTGCTATTAAAGCGCTTGACAACAAAAAAGCAAGTGTACAGCAAGAAGAAGACGGCTGGAACATTGGTATGATGGCGGCGTACAAAAAATTAGAGCCCGTTGTTTTAAAGGCGCTTGATAACCCTGAGGCCAGCGTTCAACAGAATACGCGAGGAAGGAATATTGGTATGTATGCAGCTTTAAGTGTGTTAATAAACGCAACAATTAAGGCGCTAAACAATGAAAAAGCCTGCGCGCAGAAAGATATAAAAGGTAACAATATTAGAATGCTTGCGGCCAAAATGAATTTAGAAGATGTTTCGTCAATAACCATTGAAAATGAACTTGACGAACTTGAAGCTGAGTTGAATATCAAATAAGTCAACACAAGTGACTAAACATTTTAAAAAATAATAATTACCCCCGCTAGGCTTTGGGGCGGACTTTAAAGTTAAACAACTTTATTAGGCACCCCACTTTGCCCGGTGGGGCTTTTTTGTTTTTGAAATTGTGCGACGGTCTTTATTATTTTGTTGGGTTTAGGTAAAATGAAAAAAGGAGGCTTTTATGAACAATTTTAAAGAGTTTTTAGAAAAAAATAATCTGGCCGAAAAAACCGTTAAAGCGTACGTGTTTACCGTGGCGTTTTTTCGCGCAAATTATGGCGAGGTGACTCACAAAAACCTGCTGGCATTTAAGGGCGATTTGCTTGAAAAATACAGCCCCAAAACCGTCAATCTGCGCTTGCAGGCCATCAATAAATACCTTGCGTTTTTGGGCAAAAATGACTACAAATTAAAGTTTATCAAAATTCAGCAAAAAAACTATCTTGAAAACGTTATCAGCGACGCGGACTATAAATTTTTTAAAACCAAACTTAAAAAAGAGGGGCACGACGCGTGGTATTTTGTTGTGCGGTTTTTGGCGGCGACGGGCGCGCGCGTCAGTGAGTTAATTCAGCTTAAAGTTGAGCACGTTTTTCAGGGCTATTTCGATATTTACGCCAAGGGGGGCAAGGTGCGGCGAATCTACATCCCCAAAAATCTTAAAGACGAAACGGCGGCGTGGCTGGGGCAGGTTGGCCTAAGTTCGGGCTTTATTTTTTTGAATAGATTTGGCCAAAAAATAACCACGCGCGGCATCGCCTATGGCCTTAAAAATTTTGCGGTTAAATACGGCCTTAACCCAAGCGTGGTCTATCCGCATTCGTTTCGGCACCGCTTTGCCAAAAACTTTCTTGAAAAATACAACGACATTGCGCTGCTTGCCGACCTGATGGGGCACGAGTCAATCGAAACCACCCGCATTTATCTCAGGCGCACCTCAACCGAGCAGCAAGCCATCGTAGACAAAATCGTTACGTGGTAACCGTCGTCGCAACACAAAATTATTTAAACAATTGTTAATTTTATTAATCACTGCCACGAAAAACGGCATTAAAAAAGGCCTTTAATTTGGCCTTAATTTTTGTTATCTTTCGCGCCGTCATCGCGAGAAGGGTTGGCGGAATTGTTTTTTGCGTCGTCAGTATCTTGGGTTGGCTCTTCGGTTTTAGCGTTGTCTGTATTTAGGGTTTTAGCGGAGCCATTTGTTTCATCATCACAAGAAGGGTCGGGCGTCGTCCGTTTTGTGTTTTTAGCATTAGAAGTTTTGTTAGCGGAATTTGTGGCGTCATCGTCACAAGAAGGGTCGGGCGCGCTGGTATCGCGGTTGGCTGGCTTTTTGCATAACTTTATCAACGATGTAAGGCCGCCAAAGAACCCGACTAGGCCGACGGCGAAAAACAAAAATGTATATGGCACCTTATCCCAGTAACGCCAACTTCCGCGCGCGTGTGAATAGGCGCACATAACAAAAACGCCAAAACTTGCGGCCATAGCAAACAAGCCCGCAAGCATCTTCCATACGCACCCCATCTTAGTCAGCGGCGGTTGTTGCTTGTTGTTATTTGTTGCAGGTTGGCCGTTGGACGTGTCAGCGGCTTGGTTGGCTGTTGATGGTTGGCTTTCGGAAGTGTTGGCCATTTGCTTATTTGATAATGGTTGGCTTTCGGCTTTTGCATCCGTTTGTTTATTTGTTTCATTACTGTTGTTTGCCATATTTACCCTTTAAAACTTATTGCCTTAGTGGCTGAAATTGCTAAAATTATTGCAAATTTGTTAAGCTAAGTGTATCACAATTGCTGTCTTTTATCAAATAAATATGGCGGGTTAAAAAGTGACGTGTAGGCTTTTGTTGCTGTGTGACTGTAAATAAAATGGCGGCGGTAGTGAAAGGTTGTAAGTGCGTATAAGCTACGGGGCAAAAGCGGCAGTTTTTCATCTAAATACTGGGCAAAGTGTACAAAAAAGTTAAAAAATATTCAAAAAAGTGACAAAGGGGTGGACAATTGCCCCAAATTGTGTTACACTAGGCGGACATGGAGGTTTGAAATGTGTATATATAATGATGGCGCGTGGGAGGGCAAGCGCAAACCCAAGGTGGTTAAGCTTAAACGCCCAAGACGTGGCCGTCCACGCAAAGACGAGGTTTGGCCACCACCAAACCCGCGCACGGTGACCTTAAAGCCGTGGTAGTCAATCGTGAGGTTGAAAAAGTGCATTGACCGCTTTTGCAACTGCAAATAAGCGCTTTTAGTTGAGTTTTCGGCTGAAAGCGTTTTTTTGTTTGAGTTATTATTCGGGTTGTCACAAGTTTTAGTGAGGTGGCGGTGGGTAGGGGCAGTTACCCCGAGGGCTTAATGAGGTGGGGTAGGGGCAGTGTAAACAATTAAGTAGCAAAGCCCTGCTTTTATAATTAGGCGCAATTGCGGCGATAAAAGGCGCGATTTTGAGCGGGAAAGAACGTGCTAGTCGCCAAGATTTTGTGAAGGTGGCGGGTACTGCCCGAAAATTATTAAAATTTCTAAAAAATTTTTGATAAGTTATTGACTATTTTTGCTAAGTTTGTTAAAATGTGTTCGCACAGTAGTGTGTTTAGTATCTTTATGCCCTCTTTCGGGTGTGTGCAAAGGCGGCAGACGGGGTGCTAAGAATTTCCTCATGGGGCTTTTAGAGGTAATTCGCCAGAAAAAAAGGAGGTAAAACTATGCCAACCACTAACCAACTTATTAGACACGGTAAAGGCAGAGAGAAACAAACCTACAAGTCAAAATCGCCAATTCTTGACGAATGTCCACAAAAACGTGGTGTTTGTTTGTCAGTAACAACAACCTCTCCTAAGAAACCTAACTCAGCGCTTAGAAAAATCGCGCGTGTTAAGCTTTCTAACAGGATGGAAGGAACGGTTTATATCCCTGGTATTGGTCACAACTTACAAGAGCACAGTGTTGTTCTTATTCGTGGTGGTCGTGTTAAGGATTTGCCAGGTGTTAGGTATCACATTATTCGTGGCACGCTTGACACAGCCGGCGTTAAAGACCGTAAACAAGCAAGATCTAAATATGGCGCTAAAAGGCCTAAGTAGTTAAACAGCTAGTTTATCTACACAAAATAAAAGAGGAGAAAAATTATGTCAAGAAGAAATCAAGCGAGCGTTCGTGACGTTTTACCTGATACTAAGTATAACTCAAAAGTTGTAACAAAACTTATTAACCAAATTATGCTTGACGGTAAACGTTCTATCGCTCAATCTATCGTATATGACGCACTTGCTATTTGCGAAGAAAAGCTTAACACTCCTGCTGCTGACGTTTTCAACCAAGCGCTTGAAAATGTTAAACCCGTTTTAGAGGTTAAAGCACGTCGTGTTGGTGGCTCTACGTACCAAGTTCCAATGGAAATAAGAGCGGCTCGTCGCCAAACTCTTGCTCTTCGTTGGATCGTTGACAACGCAAGAAAGCGTAACGAACGCGGTATGGCTGCTAAACTTGCAGGCGAGCTTATGGACGCTTATAACAGCACCGGTGGCGCGTTTAAGAAGAAAGAAGAAGTTCACAGAATGGCTGAGGCTAACAAGGCATTCGCTTCTTATAAGTGGTAAAATCCGCTTAACACTTTTAATTTATTCGTTTTTGGGAAAATTTGAAAGGTGGGCAAATTCGTTTGCCAAACCGCCCAAAATCGTTTATAATGAAAAAGTAATTTAGGCCTAGGCCTAACCTAATATTAAAGGAGAAATTTTTATGCCCAGAGATTATGCTTTAAACAAAATCCGTAACATTGGTATTATGGCGCATATCGACGCCGGTAAAACTACCACCACTGAACGTATTTTGTATTACACGGGTAAGTCTCACAAGATTGGCGAAGTTCACGATGGTCAAGCGACTATGGACTGGATGGAGCAAGAGCAAGAGCGTGGTATCACCATCACGTCTGCTGCAACAACTTGTGTTTGGAAACAACATAAAATCAACATTATCGACACCCCTGGCCACGTTGACTTTACTATCGAAGTAGAGCGAAGCTTAAAGGTTTTGGACGGTGCGATTGAGCTTTTCACCGCAAAAGAGGGCGTTCAGGCGCAATCTATTAAGGTTTGGAAGCAGGCTGATAAATATGGCGTTCCAAGAATTGCCTATATTAATAAGATGGATACATTGGGTGCTGACTTTTATTTCGCGGTTAACGCGATGAGAGAGCAACTTGGCGCTAACGCCGTACCTCTTCAATTGCCAATCGGTAAGGAAGACAGCTTTACGGGGCTTATTGACCTTGTTGAGATGCACGCAGTTATCTATAAAGATGACGAAGGCAAGGATATGGAAATCACCGAGATTCCTGATGATATGAAAGACCTTGCTAATGAATATCGTCAAAAACTTGTTGAGGCGGTTGCTGAAACTGATGACGCGCTTTTAGAGAAGTTCTTTAACGGTGAAGAATTAACCAAAGAAGAGCTTAAAGCGGGCATTAGAAAGGCAACAATCGCTTTGCATATGACGCCAGTCCTTTGCGGCTCGTCATATAAAAACAAGGGAACGCAACTTTTGCTTGACGCAGTTGTTGACTACTTCCCATCACCACTTGATATCCCTCCTGTTAAAGGCGTGGATATGAATGGTAACACAATCTACCGTAAGGCTGATGATAACGAACCACTTGCTGGTCTTGCGTTTAAAATCGCCAAAGACCCATTTGGAACGCTTACTTTCTTCCGTATTTACTCTGGTAAAATCACAACGGGTTCTTATGTTTATAACTCAAACAAAGATAAGAAAGAAAGAATTGGCCGCTTGGTAAGAATGCACGCCAACGCAAGAACCGAAGAAACTGAGGCTTATGCTGGTGATATCGTTGCTATCGTTGGTTTGAAAGACACAACAACGGGCGAAACGCTTTGTGCTGAAAACGCACCAATCATTTTGGACCCAATGGAGTTCCCTGAACCAGTTATCTCTAAGGCCGTTGAACCAAAAACGAAGGCTGACCAAGAGAAGATGGCAATCGCGCTTGCAAAACTTGCCGAAGAAGACCCTTCATTCCAAAGATTTACGGATACTGAAACGGGTCAAACAATCATTAAGGGTATGGGTGAGTTACACCTTGATATCATTATTGATCGTATGCGTCGTGAATACAAGGTTGAATGTAACGTAGGTGCGCCACAAGTTGCTTACCGCGAAACGTTTAAAAACCCTGTAAGAAGCGAAGGCAAATATATCAAACAATCGGGTGGTAAAGGTCAGTATGGTCACTGTATCATTGAGTTTGAGCCACTTGAACCTGGCAAAGGCTATGTGTTTGAAGATAAAACGGTTGGTGGATCTATTCCAAAAGAGTACATCCCAGCTGTTGATAAGGGTATCCAAGAGGCGCGCATGAGCGGTGTTCTTGCTGGATATGAAACTGTTGACTTTAAGGCGACAGTTGTTGATGGTAGTTATCACGAAGTTGACTCTTCGGAAATGGCGTTTAAAATCGCTGCATCGATGGCATTTAAGGATGGTATGAAAAAGGGCAACCCTGTCATCCTTGAACCTATCATGTACGTTGAAATTGAAGTGCCAGATCAATATCTTGGAGATGTTATGGGCGATGTTTCACGTCGTCGTGGTAACGTAATGGGAACTTCACTTAAAAACGGAGTGCAAACCATCAGGGCAGAGATACCACTTGCTGAAATGTTTGGTTACGTAAGTGACTTACGTTCTAACACGCAAGGCCGTGGTAACTACACTATGGAACCTTCACACTATGCCGAAGTTCCAAGAAACGTAGCCGAAAAAATTATCGGCGAAAATGCAAAAAAGTAAATTAAAAAAAGGAGAATAAAAAAAATGGCAAAAGCTAAATTTGACAACTCAAAACCTCACGTTAACGTTGGTACTATCGGCCACGTTGACCACGGTAAAACCACTCTTTCTGCTGCAATTTCTTTCATCATGGCTCATGACTATGATCCAGACAGCAAAGAAGTTAAAGACTACAACCAAATTGACTCAGCACCAGAAGAGAAAGCTAGAGGTATTACAATTAACACTGCTCACATTGAATACCAAACTGCAAACAGGCACTACGCACACGTAGACTGCCCAGGACACGCAGACTATGTTAAAAACATGATCACGGGTGCTGCACAAATGGATGGCGCTATCCTTGTTGTTGCTGCAACTGATGGCCCAATGCCTCAAACTCGTGAGCACATCCTTCTTGCTCGTCAGGTTGGTGTTCCTAAAATCGTTGTTTTCATGAACAAAATGGATCAACTTAACGGCGACACTGAACTTGCTGACCTTGTTGAGATGGATATCCGTGAACTTTTGAACCAATACGACTTCGATGGAGACAACACTCCTATCATCCGTGGTTCAGCTTTCCTTGCTTTGGAAGATGCAAAAGCAGGCAAATGGGATACTGAAAACGTTAACGCTATTCGTGAACTTATGAATGCTGTTGACAGCTATATCCCAACCCCAGCTCGTGACACCGATAAGCCTTTCCTTATGCCTATCGAAGACGTGTTCACTATCACTGGCCGTGGTACAGTTGTAACTGGCCGTGTTGAGCGTGGTGTATTAAAACTTAACGACACTGTTGAAATCGTTGGTATGGCTGAAAAAGCACAACAATCAGTTGTAACTGGTATCGAAATGTTTAGAAAACTTCTTGACGAAGCAGTTGCTGGTTATAACGTTGGTGTTCTTCTTCGTGGTATCCAAAGAACGGACGTTGAGCGTGGTCAAGTACTTTGCAAACCAGGTTCAATTCATCCACATACTGAGTTCACTGCCGAAGTTTACGTTCTTACGAAAGAAGAAGGTGGACGTCATACTCCATTCTTCAACAACTATCGTCCACAATTCTATTTCAGAACTACTGACGTTACTGGTTCTATCGAACTTCCAGAAGGCACTGAAATGGTAATGCCTGGCGATAACACAAGAATGACTGTTAAGCTTATCACTCCAATCGCAATCGAAGAAGGTCTTCGTTTCGCTATTCGTGAAGGCGGCAGGACAGTAGGTTCTGGTGTTGTTTCAAAAATCATCAAGTAAAAATTGCTAAATTGAGCGATTAAGTGCAGAAAATACGAGGTTTACAAGACGTCACGTACGAAAGTACGCTCTGTCTTGATAAACCTCTTTTTTCTTTCTTACTCATCTCAATTTAACAATTTTTACACGTAACTAATTTAGAAAGTTGTAATATTGTAGGTTTTGTCATTAAAAAAGTTGGGGGGGATTACGGAGTTCCGTAATGGTTTTTCAAATGAAATATGATAAACTATGATTATGAAAAACAGAAGAGCAAGATTTAAATTAAAAGAGATACGTGAAGCGGCGGGTGTGTCAGTAGATGACCTTGCTAAAATTGTTGGCGTTTCACCTAAAACTTTAATGAACTGGGAAAGTAATATTACTTGGCCGCGCGTTGATAAATTTGAGATTATTGTCAAATTTTTTGGGTTGAATTGCGACGCGTTTTTTGAGATGAAAAACGGTTGTAATTAAACTTAATGGTGCATACACTTAAACAAAGGGGTGGGTATGGAGTTTTGGGCTTGCGGTTTAAGCAGTGTATGTAAGGGAATTGGTGTTGATGGGCGCGGGTTAAAGTCGCGCGAGGTTGAAAAACAAAAAGCGCAATTTGGGACTAATGAACTTGAAAAACAGGCAAAAATTAGTCTTTTTGCGCGTTTTTTTGCGCAATTTAAAAATATGATGGTTATAGTGTTGCTTATTTCGGCGGTGATAAGTGTAACGCTGTCTTTGGTTAAGGGGCACTATGAAGACCTGTTTGAGGGTGGCATAATTTTTGCCATTGTTATTATCAATGCCATTATCGGCGTTATTCAAGAAAAAAAGGCCGAAGACAGTTTGGCGCTTTTGGCGCAAAAAACGGGTACGCATACCAAAGTTTTTCGTGACCAAAAGTGGCAGATTATTGACACGAAAGAGGTTGTGGTTGGCGACCTTGTTGAATTAAAGGCGGGCGACTATGTTCCGGCGGATATGCGCTTAATAGAAACGCACAACCTTAAATGTGACGAAAGTTCTTTAACGGGCGAAAGCCACGCGGTTTTTAAAGACGCTGATTTAATTTGTGACGAAAAGACGCCGCTTGCTGACCGCGCTAATATGGCGTTTTCGGGCACTAATGTAACGTTTGGCAAGGGCACGGGCATTGTTGTTAAAGTTGGCCGCGCGACGCAGATGGGCGCAATTGCAAAAATTCTTAACAAGCAGATTAAAGACAAGTCGCCGCTTGAAAAAAATATTGATAAAATTGGCAAGATTATAACGTTTGGCGTTTTGGCGATTGTTGCGGTTGTGTTTGTAACCGAGCTTATATTCTGCTCGCGCCTTAACGTTTTAGAGGCGTTTTTAATATCCGTGGCGCTGGCGGTGGCCGCAATCCCTGAAAGTTTGCCCGCGGTTATAACGATAATTATGGCGCTGGGCGTAGAGCGGCTGGCAAAAAAAGGCGCAATTGTTAAAACCCTTAACGCCGTTGAAACGCTTGGCTGCTGCAACGTAATTTGCAGTGACAAAACGGGCACGCTTACCCAAAACAAAATGCAAGTTAAACATATCTACACGGGCGGAAAACTTTTTAGTGCCGACGAATTTAACGCAAATTTAAACGCCGACCTTATGCGCGCCATCGTTCTTTGTAACAACGCAAAACTTTCCTCGGGCGGCCAAATCTTGGGCGACGCAACCGAGACCTCACTTTTGCGATTTGCGTATGACAAAAAGATAGACATCGACGCCGCAAATAGCAGTTGTCCGCGCGTGCTTGAAGTTCCGTTTGACAGCACCAGCAAATCAATGACAACCGTTAACACTATAAGCGGCGACAACGTGATTATAACCAAGGGCGCCTTTGATTATCTTTTAAAAGACTGCTCACAGATACTTATTAACGGGCGCGTTGAGGCGCTGTCTACCAAACTTAAAAATGACTTAATTAGCACTCACAAATTTATGGGGCGGCAGGCCGAACGCATAATAGCGGTCGCTGCGTGCACTGTTGAAAAAACGCAAAATGGCGCTCAAAATCTTGAAAAAGTGGCAAAAAACAGGCAAAATATGGTATTTTTGGGGCTTTTTGGCATTATTGACCCGCCGCGCGCTAACGTTAAACATAGCATAAGCAAGTGCGTTCAGGCCGGCCTTAAACCAATAATGATAACCGGCGACCACCCCGACACGGCGCTGGCCGTTGCCAAAGAAATTGGCATTGCAAAAAACGAGGCCGAGGTTATAACGGGGCAAGAGTTGGCGTCTTTAAGCGTAAAACAACTGCGCGAAAAACTTGGGCAGTTTTCGGTATTTTGCAGAGTGTCGCCTGAGGACAAGGTTAAAATCGTACGCGCGCTTAGAGGGCAAGGCCACGTTGTTGCGATGACGGGTGATGGCGTAAACGACGCGCCAAGTTTGAAAATGGCCGACATTGGCGTTGGGATGGGGTCGGGCACCGACGTAACCAAATCTGTAAGCGACCTAATTCTTACAAACGACGATTATTCGACTATCGTTGTTGCTATAGAAGAGGGGCGCACGATTTACAGCAATATTCAAAAAACCTTGCAATTTTTGCTTTCAACCAACGCGGTTGAGGTTTTGGGCATATTTATCACGGCTTTAATTATGAAAAATGCGGTATTTTTGCTGCCTAGCCAGATACTGTTTATCAACCTTATAACTGACAGCCTGCCCGCATTTGCCCTTGGCCTTGAACCGCCTGAAAAAGACCTTATGAAGCACCCGCCGCGCAACACTAAGCAATCACTTTTTGCGGGAGAAGTGGGCACCGCCATAATCTATCAGGCATTTGTTCAAACACTTATTGTTTTGGTTATGTTTGTTGTTGCAAACGCTAAACTTGGCAACGAAATCGCCAGCACTATGGTATTTTTAACCATTTGTTATATGCAAATTTTGCACGCCGTTAACTGCAAAACTAACAAAAGTCTGTTTAAAATAAAGCCATTTGCTAACAAAACATTTAACCTTAGTTTTATCGCCTTGTTTGCGCTTATAACGGCGGTTGGCGTTATCCCAATTATGCAAAAGGCCTTCAATATTGTAGCCCTTAATCTTACGCAATGGCTAATTGTTGCATTTTTTAGCATTTCTATCATCCCAGCGGTTGAATTTTGCAAGTTTTTATTACATTTGGCCGAAAATTCACGCAAAAACCCATTAAAATCTGCAAAATCAATCAAAAACACCGCCAAAACCGCCTAAAAATGTAAAAATGTCCGTTTTTACGTATGCATATATAAGAATTAATATAAATAAATTACAAAATAAAAATTACTAATAAATTAAACAAATAAAAAACTCTAACGCGATTGTTAGAGTTTTTGTTTTTTATTTTTTTGTTAATAAATAGCAATAATTTAGTAATAAATTAGTTTCAATAAATTTTCAATTAATTTTTAAGTGGTTTCATTGTTGGGAACAACAAAACGTCGCGAATTGAATAGTTGTCAGTTAAAAGTTGAACCAACCTGTCAACCCCGATGCCAAGGCCGCCCGTTGGAGGCATACCATATTCAAGGGCGCAAACAAAGTCGTCATCAGGAAGGTTGGCCTCTTCGTCGCCGTTAGCGCGCGCTTTGGCTTGGGCGATAAAGCGCTCTTTTTGGTCAATAGGGTCATTAAGTTCGCTGTATGCGTTGGCAAGTTCGCGACCAGTTACAAACAACTCAAACCTTTCAGTAAGCCTTGGGTCAGCGCCATACTTTTTGGTAAGCGGACTGTTTTCAACAGGGTAGTAGCAGATAAAGGTTGGCTGAATTAGTTTTTCTTCAACAAATCTGTCAAACAAATCAACCAAAAGCTTGCCCCAAGATAGTTTTGCGTCAAATTCGATGCCCTTAACTTTACACTGCTTTTGTGCGTCTTCAAGGCTGCCTGAAAAGTCAACGCCAGTATACTGTTTAACCGCGTCAATCATTGAAAGGCGCGCAAATGGTTTTGAAAAGTCAACCTCAACGCCCTCAAACGTTGTTTTAGCCTCGCCGTTAACGCGCGTTGCAAGAAATCTAAACAAGCCCTCGGTTAGGTTCATCATCTCAACAAAGTCAACATACGCCTGATAAAGTTCAACCGTTGTAAATTCTGGGTTATGCTTAATGTCCATACCTTCGTTTCTAAAAAGACGGCCAATCTCATAAACCTTTTCAAACCCGCCAACGATAAGGCGCTTTAAATAAAGTTCTGGCGCGATACGCAAAAACATATCGATATCAAGCGCGTTGTGGTGCGTAACAAACGGACGCGCGTTCGCCCCGCCCGCGATGGTGTTAAGAATAGGCGTTTCAACCTCGATAAACCCGCGGTTATCCAAAAACTCGCGAATGCCCGAGATAATGCGGCTGCGCTTTATAAACGTTTCTTTAACCTCTGGGTTAGCGATAAGGTCAACATAGCGCTGGCGATATCTAAGGTCAGCGTCTTTAAGCCCGTGATACTTTTCAGGAAGTGGCAAAAGCGACTTGCTAAGCAACACGATTTTGCTTACCTTTATGCTTGTTTCGCCCTTGTGGGTAACAAACACCGTGCCCTCTACGCCAAAAATGTCGCCAATATCGGCCTTTTTAAACGCCTCATAACTTTCAGCCCCAACGCCGTCAAGGCTTAGATACATTTGAATGGTGCCCTCGCCGTCAAGAATGTGCGCAAAACTTGCCTTGCCCATAACTCGGCGCGAAATCATACGCCCCGCAATGCTTACCGGTTTGTCTAAAAATGCCTCAGTGTTAGATAAAATCTCGCGGCTGGTGTTGCGTTTGTCAAACTTAACAATCGCGAATGGGTCTTTGCCCGCAGCCTGCAAGTTCTTTAATTTTTCAACCCTTATAGCGCGAATCTCGCTTGGGTCAACCTCTGGGGTAACAATTCCGTTTTCTTCCATAGTTTTCTCCTAAATAATATAGAAGTAGTATAATCTTTTAATAAAGCGTTGTCAAGCCCTGGCGCAAAACAAAAAGCCAACCCTAAAAAAGGCTGGCTTTTTAAATTATTTAATTTTAATCAATATTAATTATTCATTTTTAGCATAAGTTGACGCAACGGTGTCAACCTTAGGGCAGTTGCCATTTTTAGGGTTGTGCATCTTGGCAACGTCTTTTAAAACAAGTTGCTTAACCGTTTGCATAAGGCCAACCTCGGTGAAAGACAAGGCCTCGTCTTGCGTAACTATTATATGGTCAGTCACGTCAATGTCGTTAAGCAAGCAGGATAGATAAATCGAGCGCGTAAACGTTATGTCTTCATTACTTGGGACGCAATTGTTAGTTGTGTGGCTGTGCGTAATAATGATTTTTGAACATTTGTTGGCAATCGCAAAGGCCGTGATGTCTCGTATTTCAACCTGAACGCCAAAGCGCGTGCCAAGCCCAAGATGTTTAAAGGCGCGCATTTTGTCATTCGCGTCTAGACACAAAACGGCAAATCGTTCAACCGTAAAGTCTTCATAAATTGTTTGGCAAAACGGCTTGCTGATTTTTGAGTTGTTAAACTTGGCGCCCGAGAACCTTGCGCGGTTATACACGGGGATTAATTCTTTTATAAACTGAAAATAACTGGCAGTTGCCTCGCCAACGCCGTCAACGTGCAAAAGGGCATCATAGCCCGCGTCAAACACGCCCTTTAAAGAGCCAAACTGAGATATAAGCTTGTGCGCAAGCGGGTTGACGTCTATTCTTGGGATAGTGTTAAACAAAGTAAGCTCAATAATCTCGTGCGGTTCAAGACTAGACAAGCCATTTTTCATAAACTTATTTTTAAGTCTTTGTCTGTGATTTTTGTGTATATCTTCCATAATTTTCCTAATAAATGCTAATTTTATTATAGTCCAATGCAACTAAAAGCACAAATCAAATTACCAACTAATTTTTAAATTTTAGTGAATTTTGTGTTGTAATGCTAGACAACACGTGCCTAATTAGTGTAAAATATATTAAATTCAAAAAAAGGAGAAAATTTATGTCAGTAGGTGCATGGATTGGTGTTGGTATCGCGGTGTTAGTTGTTATCGCTGTGATCGCCATCGTTGCGTGGTATATCAATTGCTATAACACGTTTATAAGACTTAAAAACAACTATGAAGAAGCGTTCTCTACAATGGACGTTCAAATGCAAAAGCGCTATGACCTTATCCCTAACCTTGTTGAAACGGTTAAGGGCTACGCTAAGCACGAAAAAGAAACTTTAAGCGCAGTTATCGAGGCGCGCAACCTTGCTAAGGCAGCGGTAGGCGTTGAAGATAAAGCAAAAGCAGAAGCCACCTTTAACGGGTCGGTAAGAAACCTTTTTGCTATTGCTGAGAACTATCCAGAGCTTAAAGCAAACACTAACTTTATTGACCTTCAAAATCAACTTAAAGTTGTTGAAACTGAGATTGCAAGTTCACGTAAATACTATAACGCGTGCGTTAAAGCGTATAACGTTAAAGTTGAAGTGTTTCCAAGCAACTTAGTGGCACGCGCTAAAAACTTTGTTAAAGCGCCTTTGTTTGAGATTGAAGACAAAGAAGCAAGAAAAGCGGTAAAGGTACAATTTTAATGAAAAATAAAAATGCTTTCAAATTTTTAACATTTTTGTTGGCAGTTTTTGGGTTGGTCTTGTTGGCCAGCCCATTTTTGCTAAAAAGTCCAACAAAAAACGCTGCATTCGCCGATTCGGGCGATGTGGTAAGTATCGCTAACGTTGATTTTAACATTACAGTTGGCGAGGATGGCGTCCTTCACGTTAAAGAAAAGTTTGACGTAACCTTTAACCGAAGTTCCCTAAGCGAGGTTGTTATCTATATCCCTTATGAAGGCTATATTTATAGGCAAGAGGGTGAAGAGGTTAAAAAATATCAATACCTTGCAAAGATTAATAATTACAGCCTTACAAAGGGTCAAAACGGCGCCGAAGAGTTAAGGTTTTATCACGACGAAGAGGGCGCCGAGGGCTTTGTTACCTTTGGCATCAAAAACACGTCGGGGTATTATACGCGTGGCGATACGCGCACGTACACAGTTAATTATGACTATAATATGTACAACGCGGGTCCCAAGGGTTACAGCGAGGTTTATTTTAACCTTATAAGTGACCTAACGGGGATGTCTACAAGTAACGTAACGTTTTCAATCACCTTGCCAAAAGACGTGGATATGTCTACGTTTAACCCAGTGTTTTATGTGGGCAAAGCGGGGTCAACTAAGACGTTTGATGACTTTACCGTAACGGGGCGCACCATCACGTCTAACACGGGCGTTGACTTGGACGCAAACGAGGGGATAACGTATTGGCACATCCTGCCTGAAAACTATCTTAACGTTAAAAAGCCAAGTATGGCGCTGCCTGTAATCGCGCTTGTTAGTGCGCTTGTTGGGGTGGCGGTTATGATTGCGCTTAAAATTCGTAACGGCCAACGCGGCGAGGTTTTAAGCCCTGTTGAGTTTAACATCACGGGCGAGATTGAGCCGGGTATTGCTGAATTTTATTATAAAAACAACATTTCAACCAAGTCAGTTGGGGCAACGATTATGCACCTAGCCAACCTTGGGTATCTTAGTGTCATTTTAAGCGATGATGACAAGCATAAGCCCGTTGCGTTTAGAAAACTTAAAGACGCGGGCAGCGAACTTACTAGTTCTGAGCGCGAGATTTTTGACGGAATGTTTAGCGTGTCTAACACAAAGATTATGACGGCCGAAGAAGAGTTTGTTGAGGTTGCCAAAACGCTTGACAAATCAGTGCTTGAAGAGGCGCTTAAAAAACTGCCTGAAAACGAGGGCGGCCTGCTTGAAGGCACGCTTGCAGATGCGGGCGTTGTTTCAAAAACGCTTAAAACGTACAGCGCAAAGGGCTGCGTGATAAGCGAGGTAATAGGTCGCTTTTACGACGCGATTGGGGGCAAGCCAACCAACCTGCCAAAGCCAGAAATTGTTGTTAAACTTGACGACCTTAACGACGAAAAATTTTATAAGTCGGCTAACACGGCCTTAACGCGCATTCGTAATCTTAACGAACACAAGATTTATGAAGAAAAGTCTAAAAAGGGCATTGCTACGTGCAACTTGATTGCGGCAGCGGGGCTTATATTGGTGTTTGTGTTTACCCTTTTTGCAGCAAAACAGTGGCTTGGGTTCATATCGGCGCAACTTTTGTTTAACGCGTGGTTTGTGGGCTTTGCGGCGATTATCCTGCTTGTTCTTACCAAAACGCCGGCGCTGGTAAATATTTTGGCGTATGCGTTTTTGGCGGTGTTTACCGTTGTGCCTACTATTGGGGTGTATTCAAACGGCTTAAAGGTGGTTGACCCCGCCGGCTTGTTTGCAATAGCGATTTACGTTTGGCTTGTTGCAATTTGCATTCGCGTTAAGCCTAAATACACCGAGCATGCGGCCAAACTTCGCGGGCGCGTGTTGGGGCTTAGAAACTATATCAACATGGCTGAAAAGGCGCAACTTGAAATGCTTGTTCACGAGACGCCTGAAATATTCTATAACGTCCTTCCGTTTGCATACGTGCTTGGCGTAAGCGACGTCTGGATGGACAAATTTAAAGACATCAAAATTCCTAACCCAACCTTTGTTGAGGGCGTAAACAATATTTCAACGTTTGACGCGTTTATGTTTGGCAATATGGTTGGCAACATTAATGGTGCAGTTGCGCGCAACCTTAACCTTCAAGCGATGCGTGCGGGGGCGGCATCATTTAAGTCTGCATCGCGCTCGTTCGGCAGCGGTGGTGGCAGCGGTGGCGGATTCTCCGGCGGTGGTTTTTCTGGCGGAGGAGGGGGTGGAAGCTCCTTCGGCGCCAGGTAAAAACCGCTAAATTGAGCGATTAAGTGCAGAAAATGCGAGGCTTACAAGACGTCACGTACACAGGTACGCTCTGTCTTGATAAGCCTCTTTTTTCTTTCTTACTCATCTCAACTTAGCGGTTTTTACACGTAACTAATGAATTAATTTGTAGTATAAATGAAAGGGCGCGAGTACGAAAGGTACACTTTTGGGGTATCGGGCTTTTCAT
Source organism: Acutalibacteraceae bacterium (assembly GCA_963602035.1). GTDB lineage: Bacteria > Bacillota > Clostridia > Christensenellales > UBA1242 > UMGS2070. Next base: position 20,900 of record CAVCHC010000018.1, read on the forward strand.
TTGTGTCATCTTCATCCAAATCTTGCGGTTTTTACACGTAACTAATAAATTAATTTGTAATATAAATTATCTATTATGCGCAGAAATGCGATGAGGTGGCAATCTCAGCCGATTTAATTCGCGCGTAGGCGGGTTTGTATAAAAGCGCAGTAAATGCTGGGGGTGAGTTGCTGAGTTGGCAAATGCGTACGGGGGTGGGTTGCTGAGTTGACAAATGCGTACGGGTGCGGTATACTTGCGGGTGAAAAAGAAATTAAGGTTAAGGGGCATTGGGTATGGAAAGTTGTTTGGCGAATGCGGCGGTGTTTGGCGTTGCAAGTGACGAGGTGAATTTGGCGCGCGATTTGGTGTCGGGCAAAAATAAGGATGACGGCTTGTTTATTTGCGAGGGGCTTTGGGCGGCCGACAAGCTTGTTGATGGCGGCTTTATAATTGAGCAGTTTGTTTTTTGTGGCGAGGCGCTGGCGGGGCTTACGGGAACTGACCTTAGGCGGGCTGAAAAGGTTGCGCGTGTGGCCAAAAAGGTGTGCAGCGTCAGTCAAAAAGCGGTTGAAAAAATAAGTGACCGTGACGGCGTGGACGAATTTTTTATCATTGCGCGCGCGAAAAAGTGGACGCTGACGGATATAAAAACCAAGTTTGGCGGGCAAAAAGAGGTTATGGCTATCGTGATGGACGGGCTTGAACAGCCGGGCAACATCGGCGCGATTTTAAGGTCGTTTGACAGCGCTGGGGGCGATTTTGCCATCATCGTCAATCGCAAGGCGCGTCTTAACGGAAGCCGCCTTGTGCGCGCAAGCTTGGGGGCGTCGTTTATGCTGCCCGTTGTTGAAACAACCATCGCCGAGGCGCAAACATGGCTTGAAACCAACGATTTTAGGCCGATTGTTACTGACTTGCAGGCCACCAAAAACTATCGCGAGATTGACTATCACGGCCGCATCGCCATTGTTGCGGGCAACGAACACACGGGCATTTCTCCGTCTTGGCGCAAGGTGAAAAACGCCCAAAGCATCATTATCCCAATGCTTGGCTCGGTTGAAAGCCTTAACGTCGGCTTTGCCTCAACTCTTGTGGCCTACGAAGCCGGCCTCACCAAATTCAAAAACATAAAGTATTAAGCACATAAATTTTGGATATTTAAGGAAGAACGCTTATGGGGAGTTTTATAACTATTGGCTGTGTTTGTAAAGATGGTGTTAACAAGAATCAATTTGTTGCAATTCTTAAACAGACACTAAACAAAAATGCTGATTTTTTTAAAAATTTTGAAATTACGTATCCATTAACAAGCGACTGTAAAAAATGGGTTACGAAAAGCTTTAATTATAATGATATTGACGAGAATCTTTTAATCTGTGTCAACCACAAGATGGCACAAATAAATTTTGATTATATCAATAAAAATATTCACGTTAATGGAGTAATTATTGAGGTTGAAAAAGTAATTGGCGATAGTTGTGGGGTATTGTTTTCTATACCAGAATCGGCATTTGCTAAAAAAAATATGGATGATGTTGAGAATTTGATATGCAATGAACTGAAACCATTAATAAAACTTGGATATGATTATATTTTTTGTGACAATGAGGCGCACATTGAATATCCAATAGATGAGGTCAAAAACCGAAAAGATTTATATTCGATTTTAATGCTTTCAAGTGGAGAGATCACGCGGGCTAGTTGGAAGATTGACGGATTATCTCAACGCGAAAATTAACTAAAAAGGACATTGTATGTTAACAAAACTTAATTGTGACAGTGTTAATGAGTTTTTGGAAGCTTGCCAAGGCAGGTGCATTTTGGGCGAGAGGCCAAATGGGAATGATTGTCAGTTTTATCAATTAGAAATTGGTGATAAATCCTATGGCGTGTGCGTGTCTGGGCAAAGGAAACCTAAAACTGAAAACTGGGGTGAAAAATTTTTATTGCTACTTGCTGACAGACTTTATATTTTTAAAACCCATACAGGCGAGATTTTAAAAACGATTCAGCTTGATGTTTCGATTTATGATTTTGAGGTTAAAAGTGACGTGCTTTATGTATTTGGTGAGTTAGATATTGTTGCGATAGATAGTAACTTAACAGAACTAAAACATATCGCGTTAAGTGGCATATTAACTGACTATCAAATTGAAGGCAATAAAATTAAATACACAACCGATGATAACAATAC
>CAVCHC010000019.1:0-22735 GCA_963602035.1 Acutalibacteraceae bacterium
ATACAAAATTTAGGGCGACTGGTAATGTTTCGTGGGTGCAGTCGCTTGCTAATTTTGCGGCGTTTAAAACAATATTTGGTTTTAAATTTAACGCAATTTCGACCATTAATAATGAAAAAGCGCGCAAAAAACTGTATATTAAAGAAGAAAATGCGTTTTTTGCATTATTTGCGCTGTCGCTTTTTGGGTGGTTGGTTATATTGATAAAAGATTTAAAAAGGTGTAATCGTTATGTAAAACAAGCGTCTAAAACTGCCTTTAAAATTAACCCCAAAAATATCAACTTAAACCGTGAGAAAGACTTTTTAAAAATCTATGGGGCGTATGCGTTAAACAAAAATGCGGCGGTTGCGTGCGCGAAGGTTGCCCCTGTTGTTTTGGTTGAAAGCGTTGGACGGACGCTTTTGCTTTACACAGATTTTGAAAATAAAATAAAAATTATCTGCAACTGGTTTCGATTTTTGATAGACAAAAAGCTAATATCAAAATGAGTAAATGATAAGGTTTGATTGGCAAAAGGTGACTTAAAAAAGTTGTTTTAATTTATTGTTTATGTTATAATTTATTTAATTATGGCTAAACGAATTGACAATTTTGAAGGCTTGCCTTTAAACGAACTTGCAGCTTTTAATGCGCAGGGTGATGCGCAGGGTAATGTTCGGGGTGATGTTGGGCAAGAGGAGAACACAAAAATGGCTTACGCCGCGGGTACCAGTAAAGCAAAATCTGGTGACCAAGGGGCGGAGTTTTTTGGCGCAGATTTTAAGGCGACGCCGCTTGCTGAACGCATGCGTCCGCGCTCACTTGATGAGTTTTTGGGGCAAGAGACGGTAGTTGGCAAAAACTCGGCTATTCGCAGGCTGATACTTGCTGACCGTATGGGCAGTTGCATTTTTTACGGCCCACCAGGGACGGGCAAAACGACGCTTGCGGGGATAATTGCTAACCAAACGCAAAGCCGACTTGTTAAACTTAACGCGGTTTCAAGCGGGGTGGCTGATGCGAAGAAGGCGATTGAAGACGCTAAGCGCAATCTTGAACTTTTTGGCAAAAAGACGTATTTTCTTTTGGACGAGTGCCACAGGTGGAGCAAGGCGCAAAGCGACGCTGTTTTGGAAGCGATTGAAAAGGGGTATATAATTTTTATCGGGTCGACCACCGAGAACCCGTTTGTTAGTATGACGCGCGCAATAGTGTCGCGGTGTAGGGTGTTTGAGTTTAAGCCGCTTAGCAAGCAGAATGTTTTGACGGCGCTAAACCGAGCCCTAACGGATAAAGACCGCGGGTTTGGCGGCCTTAAAATTGATATTGCCCCCGATGCGCTTGACTATATCGCCAACGCAAGCAGCGGCGACGTAAGGGTAGCGCTTGGGGCACTTGAAGTTGGGGTGATGTCTACGCCGCTTGAAAAGGGCAAAATCCACGTGACCATCGAAACCGCCAAAGAGTGTATGCAGGGGCGCGTGCTGTCGCTAGATGAGGACGTGTTTTATGACTGCCTCAGCGCGTTTTGCAAAAGCCTTAGGGGAAGTTGCCCCGACGCCGCTCTTTATTGGGCGCACAGGCTTATCAAGTCTGGATGCGACCCGCTTATCATTTTCAGGCGGCTTATCGCGCACGCCAGCGAAGACGTTGGGCTGGCTAACAGTAACGCGCTTACCGTTGTTACCTCGGCGATGACGGCGTATCAGCAAATCGGCCTGCCTGAGGGGTTGTTGCCGCTTAGCCACGCGATTATCTATGTTTGCGTTAGCCCTAAGTCTAACAGCGTTGTTGTTGCGATGAATGCGGCGCAGGCGGACGTTGAAAGCACATTTAACGACGCCGTTCCGCCTCACCTTAAAAACACGAACTACCTTAACGAAAAGCGCGCCAAATATAAGTATCCACACGACTTTGGGGGCTACGTTGACCAGCAGTATCTGCCAGATAGCATCGCTGACCACACCTATTACGTGCCAAGCGCGAACGGGGCAGAAAAGAACATCGTTGTTCCTAAAAATTATAAAAGCAAATAAAATTTGCTGCGCAAATAAGTAAAATGGAAGAGAGACGGTTGATGAGTTATATGTCGTTGGCAGCGAAGCCATCGCCCCCTTGGGAGAGAATGGTCGCAGTGGAGCGAAGAGCGACACGAGACAGAGGGGGTATAAAATCAACTTAAATAAGCGGACTTAGGCCCCCACTTCATTACACGCGTTAGCGTGCTCGCCAAAAATTTTAGTATAAAATTTGCAGGCGAAGAGGAGCAACCGAACGCTAGTAAAGCGAGCACTTGCGTTAGCAACGTCGAGCATAAGACAAGTTCGTGTTGCGACGAGCCAAGGGGGCGGAGCCTGTTTAATATGTGATAGTTTGTGACATATATTTTTTGGCCGCATTTCAACTTTCAACTTTCAACTTTACAAAAAGGACTGGATAAACAAAGGAGTTTGCTATGATTAATGACAAAGAGCTTAAAAAAGAAAAAGACTATTTAAAAACCGTGCTTTATATCTTAAAGCAAAAGATTGCGGGCAACGAGCAGATGCTAAATGAAAGCGAAAAGCAGATTGCAAGCGACCTTAAATATGCGTGGGATAATGTGTTAGACGACAGTGAGTGGGCAGAGGTTAAGCTTCAAGTCAACCGCCGCGAGGCCACGTCGCTTAACGCCAAAAACCGAATTTATGCGTATGGCAGAATGATTAAGTCTGCCTATTTTGCGCGCATAGATTTTGATGACGGCGAAGAGGTCACGCCGCTTTATATCGGCATAGCGACGCTTGATGATGACAACTTTTTCTATGTTTATGACTGGCGCGCGCCGATTTCGTCTATGTTTTATGATTTTGAGTTGGGTGAGGCGTATTATGACACGCCAAACGGCCGCGTTTCGGGCAAAATCACGCTAAAAAGGCAATACAAAATCAATAGCGACAAGATTGAGCAGATTTTTGACACTAACCTGCAAGTTGTTGATGACATCTTAAAGCAGATGCTTTCAGGCCACACGACGGACAAAATGCGCAACATCGTTATGACCATCCAAAAAGAGCAAAACAAGATTATCCGCGCGATGGACAGTGACGTGCTTTTGGTGTCAGGCCCCGCGGGCAGTGGCAAAACCAGCGTTGCTATGCACCGTGTTGCCTACCTTTTGTATGCCCTTAAAGACAGCCTTAAAAACAGCAACATCTTGGTTATTGGCCCTAATGACATCTTTTCAAACTATATTTCAAACGTGCTTCCTGAAATCGGCGAAGACAACGTTTATCAAACGACGTTTAGCGATTTTGTTACGGCCTTTTTAACCGAGTTTAAAGTGCGCGGCGGGCTTAATGACATCTATGAATGCGTGTATTCGGTTGACCCAAAGGCGGCCAACAAGCCCGTTATGTATAACTCAATCAAACTTAAACAATCAAGCGCGTATATAAGCCTGATTGAGTCTTTTATCGCGTCAAGAAAGTCACGCGTGTTGTCAGTTGACGACGTGGTTGTTGACGGAAAAACGATAATCGAGAAGTCGTTTCTTGAAAAATTTGCTGACACGATTGAGATTTCTGGCCAGACCTTTCGTGAGCAGGGTCAGCGCATAATCGAAAAGATTTTAATTCACCTTGATATCAAACTGGCGGGCAACCGTGCGGCGCGAAACAAGATTAAAAAGGCGCTTGAAAATAACCTAAATCGCCTTAAACCGAAAGACCTTTATCTTGAACTTTTTGGGGATAAAGAGGCGTTTGTTGGGCTTATTTTAAACACGTATAACCAAAACGCGGTGGCGCCTAAAAACCGCCTTACCATAAAAGAACTTAGCGACATTTTTGACTATACCCGCGAGGCGCTAAGCAAAGGCTTTTTGCCATTTGAAGACGTGTCAGGGTATATGTATCTTAAAGACCGCATCGTTGGCTTTAAGCCGCAAAAAAATATTAAGCAGGTTATTATCGACGAGGCGCAAGACTATTCAAGCCTTCAATTTAAGATTTTAAGCCGCGTGTTTAAGTACGCTAAAATTACGGTTTTGGGCGACGTTAATCAGTGTATTATGCCATTTGCAAGCTACGCTAGTTTTGAGCCAATCGCCAACATTTTTAAAGACGCAAGACCTGAAAGCAAGGTCGAGGTAAGTTATCTTAACAAAACCTACCGCAGCACGACGCAGATAAACGCGTTCGCCAAAAAAATGATAGGCGCGGGGCAACTTTATAACCAGGTAGAGCGTAATGGCGACGAGGTTGAGATTATCAAAGATACTACTAACATTGCCAAGTCAAAAATCATCGCAGACGCCCTTGGGCTTAAACAAAAAGACAATACGGTTGCCATCATTACGCGCACCGAAGCCCAGGCGCAAGACATTCGTAATGCCGTTGACATCATCAAAAAATCGGGCAACTTTAAGTTTGTTAAAAAGGCAGATAAAACCTTCACGACAGACAAAATTATGGTCATCCCAGCCTACCTTGCCAAAGGCCTTGAATTTGACATTGCGCTTATCTATGAGGCCAACGAAATCGACTATCCGCAAGAGTTTTCGCAATTATTTTACGTTGCTTGCACCCGCGCGCTGCACAAACTTAACGTGTATTACACGGGCACGCTTACAAAACTGATAAAGTAAAACGGCAAGGGTTAAGTGAAAAGTGAAAAGAAATTGCTTAATTTATGTGTCATTACGAGGAGTGCCAGCGACGTGGTAATCTCAGCAATATTTAAACTTTCAACTTTGAATTGCCTAAGGGCAAAAGGATTTTATGAACACAAATAACACAAGAAGAAATCTTAATAAAAACCTCATTTTCGGCGAAAACAATGTGACGGGTGGCGCCACGACGGTCAAAAGCGTGTATGAGATGTATGGCATTTCAAGCGAGCGGTCGCTGTTTATTCGCCAACTTTTTCGCGAGAACCTTTTTAAGGTTTTGTGGTATTGCATATTTTTAGCGCTTACTGCGGTGTGCGTTATCGTTTATCCGCCGTGCTGGCTTAACGCGATTGAGGTCGTTACGTGTATGGTGGCGATTGAACTTATCGGTCGCGCGAAACTGGCGGGGCAGATAGTCAGCTGCGTTGAGTGCATATTGTATGCGTTTATCAGTTGGCGGGCGGGGCTGTTTGGCGAGGTCATCAAGTCGCTTGGCATTAACCTTACGCTTACGATTGTTGCGCTTATCAGTTGGACGAAAAACATCAAACGGTCAAACAATAATGGCAACACGCTTAAAATACGCGAACTTTCGGGCAAGGGCTGGGCGCTGTCGGGCGTATTGTTTGTTGGCGTTAGCGTGGCGTGCTACTTTTTGCTTAAACTTATCGGCACGGCGTCGCTGATACTAAGCTCGATTACGCTTGGCATTTCGATTGTGTACAAGATTTTAAACGCGCGCTGTTATAAAGAAAGTTGGCTTGTTGACATTTTGCGCTCTTGCATCAGCCTTGGCTTGTGGCTTAGCGTTGTTATCGCGGGGGCGACGAGTGGGGCGCTTGACCTTACGGGCTTGCCACTTATTGTTATGTATCTTGCGATTTTAACGAATGGCATTTATTCGCTTATGCTTTGGCGCGCGATGTATAAAAAGGCTACCGTTAATGGCGGAAAACTTTTTGCGATGCGGCCTATAAAAATTAAGCGCGTAATCAAACTGCGAAAGCGCTTTAAAACCCTTAGATGGAACAAAGAAATTGACGTTTCAAAAAATTCATAAACCAAGGAGAAGATTATGAACACCAAACAACTTATAAGCTTTATCATCGCGTCGTCGGCCATACTTATTGCAAGCATTATCATCACGATAACCGTTATTTTGCCAACCAAGCCGCCGTCAAAGCCCGCCGAAATCACGGCGTATGCGTTTAATTTTAACCTGTCTAACGACGCAAGCATATATAAGCTTACGGGAGACAATCGCCTGAAACTGTCAAACGACGTTGAGTTTAAGCCCACCAAGTCAACAGAGTTTAGCGAAAACTTTGTGTCGTTTAAGGGCGCGTCGGTTAATGACGGGGTAGAGTACGCAACCACCAAAGCGGCGGAATTTGTTTGCGTTATCCCGTTCACGATTTTTAACAACTTTGACGATAGTATGAATTTTTCAATCAAGGTCAGCATCGCGGCAAAAGGCGGGGCGACGGCGCTTGCAGACAGCGTGACGTACAAGATTTATGACTATACTGACAAGACATACAAGTCGGTAGACACCGGGACGCTTAGCGCGAAAACGGGCGTACATTTTTGTTTGGTGGCGGTGGCGGAACCTGGCCGCGAAAGCGAAATCAACTTTGGTCAAGACAGCGCACTTATCAACATCACCATTTCAAAATCGTAACACGAAAGACCGATTTTTTAAAGTTTAAAGCTTAAAAAAGATAAATAAAAAGAGTACTCTGTAAACAAAAGAGTACTCTTTTTTAACATTGAGATTGTCTTCGGGCGCTCGCAATGACAATATAAAACCATCAATATTTCAACTTTCAACTTTAAACTTTCAACTTTGTAATATTAGAACTGGCAGTTGTTTGGCGTGCGTGGGAATGGGATAGAGTCGCGGATGTTGTCAATACCAGTTAGGTACATAACAAGGCGCTCAAAGCCCATACCAAAGCCGCTGTGTTCACACGAACCGAACTTTCGTAGGTTAATGTACCAGTCAATAGCAGACTTATCAACGCCCATCTCGTTACAGCGCGCGATGAACTTGTCATAGTCTTCTTCACGCTGGCTTCCGCCCATAAGTTCGCCCGCGCCCGGAACTTCAAGGTCAACGGCCGCAACGGTTTTGCCATCAGGGTTGACCTTCATATAGTATGCCTTGATGTCTTTTGGCCAGTTTTTAATAAACACAGGCCCGCCAAAGTATTCAGTGATGTATTTTTCGTGCTCTTTGGCAATGTCTTCGCCGTATTCAGGGGTAAACTCCCACTTAACTGGCGCCTTTTTTAAGATGTCTATAACGTCTTTGTGGTCAATACGCGTAAACTTGCTTGACACCAACTTGTTAAGCTTTTCAAGCAGACCGTTTGAAATAAATTTGTCAAGATAAGCAAGTTCAGTAGGGCACTTTTCAAGCACGTACGAAACAACGGATTTAAGCATTTCTTCTTCAACGTCCATAAGCCCGTCAAGGTCACAAAACGCGATTTCAGGCTCTATCATCCAAAACTCGTTAGCGTGCGTCTTGGTGTTGCTGTTTTCAGTTCTAAACGTTGGGCCAAAGGTGTAAATCTTTGAAAATGCAAGGGCAAACGCCTCGCCGTGAAGCTGACCCGAACCCGTTATAAACGCTTGCTTGCCAAACAAGTCTTGCGTTACGTCAATCTTGCCAAACTTGTCAAGCGGCGGGTTTTTAAAGTTAAGCGTGGTGATTTTAAACATCTGGTCGCTGCCTTCACAATCGGCCGTGGTTATAAGCGGCGTGTGGACGTAAAGATAGCCCTCATCCTGAAAATATTTGTGGATGGCGAATGCGGCAGCACTGCGAATTCTAAACACTGCATTGAATACGCGCGTGCGTGGGCGCAGGTAGGCAATGTCACGCAAAAACTCCATACTGTGTGCCTTTTTTTGAAGGGGATAGGTCTCGTCCGTCGCGCAAATAATGTTAACGCGCGTGGCTTTAAGCTCAAACGGCTGACGCGCCTGTGGCGTTAAAACCAATATACCAGTAACAGCAATGCTTGCGCCCGCCAAAAGCTTTGAAACCGCCTCGTAATTTGCGATTTTGTCTTGCTCAAAAACAACCTGAATACCGTCAAAACACGTGCCGTCATTAAGGTCGATAAAGCCAAACGTCTTGCTGTTTCTAACGCTGCGCACCCAGCCCGCAACCGTCACTTCTTGGTCAGCGTACGTCGCGCGCGCGTCATAAATTTTTTTAATATCCGTCTTTTTCATAAAAAATCGTCCTTTTTAAATAGATTACGGGCATTATATCACATTCCCCGCGCCAATTGCAAGAACTTTCACATTTCCCCGTAAATTTTTCAACTTTAAACTTTCAACTTTAAACTTTAAAACTTGGGCAAAATTATTTGGCGATGGGGGCGCGGTTGTGTATAATAAATGGGTGAGGTGAAAGGATGAATATTTTGCATGATATAAGTGCGGAGCGTATCGCGCCAGAAGATTTTGTTGCGTGCATTGAGATTGAGCAGGGCAGCAAAAACAAGTACGAGCTTGACAAAGAAACGGGGCTTATTATTCTTGACCGCGTTTTGTTTACCAGCACGCACTATCCAATGAACTATGGGTTTATTCCGCGCACGTGGTGTGGCGATGGCGACCCGCTTGACGTGTTCGTTTTGTGTAGCCAGCCGATTGAAAAGATGAGTTTGGTTAGGTGCTTTCCCATCGGCGTTGTTACTATGAAAGACAAGGGCGCCGATGATGACAAGGTGATAGCCATTCCGTTTGGCGACCCGCAATACAACACTTTTCGCGACTTTCACGAGTTGCCTAAGCACGTTTTTGATGAGCTTTTGCACTTTTTGCGCGTATACAAAGAACTTGAAAACAAAAAGGTCGAAATCGTTAACCTTGGCGGCCACGAAGACGCGATAAAGGTTATCGAGAAAGCCATCAAGGCATACACCGCAAAATTTGGCAAAACAAAGAAATAACAAAACCGCGAGGCGCTTGGTAGTTAAAAGTGAAGAGTGAAAAGTGAAAAGAAGCGGCCGAAAATAAAAAGCACTATTTTAACTTTAAACTTTCAACTTTAATATTTTAAAAAGGCTTGAAATTGTGGCGGTGGCGGCGTATAATTGTTGCGTAAAATTAGTTTAACAAAGGAGAAAATTATGAAAAAGTTTTTTGCGGACTTTAAAAAATTCATAAGCCGTGGCAATATCGTGGATATGTCAGTCGGCGTTATTATCGGTAGTGCGTTTAGTGCGATTGTTACGGCGCTTACTAACAAAATTATTATGCCGCTTATCAACTTGCTTTTGTCGGCGGGTGGCACCAACGGGCTTGAAACGGCCTACACGTTTTTGAAAAAGGCCTATGACCCAACAACGGGCGAGATTGACCTTGCAAAATCAATTTATATCGATTGGGGCGCGTTTATCACGGCGATTATCAACTTTTTCTTGATAGCGTTTGTTTTGTTTATCATTTTAAAGGCGGTTATGAAGGCCAACGAGATGTGGAAGGACGCCGTTGACGAGGTGACCAACAAAGAACTTATCAAAGAAAAACATGAGGTAAGAAAGCAGGCTAAGCTTGACAAAAAGTCGTTCAAACTTGCGTGGACTGAACATCTTGCTGAAAAAGAGCGCCTTGCCGCCGAAGCCAAAGCGCAGAAAGAGGCCGAAGAGAAGGCCAAAGCCGAGGCCGACGCCCTTGCTAACCCAAGCGAGGCAGCCCTTTTAAAAGAAATCCGCGACCTTTTAAAAGCCCAAGTTGGCGAAAAAAAGTCAGCTAGTAATGAGGCTAATGACGTGACTAGCGCAAACTAAAAAGGCAAATAACTATTACTTAAATTAGGAGAGATTATGAAAAATAAAGCGATAACAAGCAGAGATGAAGACTTTGCGCAATGGTATACTGACGTTGTTAAGGCCGCAAAGCTGGCGGACTATTCGGGCACAAAGGGCTGTATTGTTTTTGAGCCGAACGGGTTTGCGCTTTGGGAGAAAATGCAAAGCGTGCTGGATCATATGTTTAAAGAAACGGGGCACGTTAACGTTTGTATGCCAATGCTTATCCCTGAAAGCCTTTTGAAAAAAGAGGGCGAACTTATCGAGGGCTTTGCGCCAGAGTGTGCGTGGGTGACGATGGGCGGCAACAAAAATCTTGAAGAGCGATTTGCCATCAGGCCAACAAGCGAGACCTTGTTTTCGGACTATTATAAAGACAAAGTTAAGTCTTATCGCGACCTGCCAAAACTTTATAACCAATGGTGCAGCGTTATGCGTTGGGAGAAAGAAACGCGTCCGTTTTTAAGAACGCGTGAGTTTTTGTGGCAAGAGGGGCACACGGTTCACGAATCAAGCCGCGAGGCGATTGAAGAAACCGAAAGGATGCTTCACGTTTATGAAAGGTTTTTTAAAGAGTATCTTGCCATCCCAGCAATAACCGGCATCAAGACCGAGAAAGAGAAGTTTGCGGGCGCCGAAACGACGTACACCGTTGAGTCGCTTATGTATAACGGCGTGACTCTTCAAAGCGCCACCAGCCACTATTTTGGCCAAAAGTTTTCAAAGGCCTATGATATCAAATTCTTAAACCGCGAAAACCAACTTGAATACGCCTACCAGACGTCTTGGGGCGCCTCAACGCGTATGATTGGCGGCCTTATTATGGTTCACAGTGACGATTTTGGGCTTGTTTTGCCACCAAAGATTGCGCCTAAACAGGTTGTTATCGTGCCTATCGGGACGGACGAAAAGGTTATGAATTTAAGCGACGAAATCTGCCAAAAACTTAACAGCAATGGCGTTGTTGCGTTTGTTGACAAAACTGAACGCAGCCCCGGGTTTAAGTTCGCTGAGCACGAGGTTTGCGGCATCCCAGTTCGCGTTGAAATCGGTATGCGAGACCTTGAACAAGGCCTTATTACGCTTGCAAGGCGAGACACGCGCGCTAAGGTCACCGTAAGCGCAAATGGCGATATCGTAAGCGAGGTTAAAGCGCTTTTAACAGACATTCAAAACAACCTTTATAACACGGCACTTGAAAGACGCAACAAGCTTACATTCAGGGCGAAAACACTTGACGAGCTTGACAAGATTATGTCGCGTCAACCTGGGTTTGTTTATGCGCCTTGGTGCGGCAGTACAGAGTGCGAGATGAAGGTTAAAGAGGTCAAAGGCACCAAATCGCGCTGTATCACCGACGAGCACGTTTGCGACGATGATAAGTGCTTGGTTTGTGGCAAAAAGGCGAAACACATCGTTGTTTGGGGCATTCAATATTAATGATTAGAAGCATTCCTTTTTAGGAGTGCTTTTTATATGCCGATTTTCAATTTTTATTTAAAAATACGACAATTTAATGTTTTAAATTAGTTAGAATTTATAATAAATTTGTAAAACTGTATTGCAATTATGGCGGCGTTGTGATATAATGTAAAAAAAGGAGAGAGGTATGAAAAATAAAAAAGGTTTAGGCCGTGTGGCTGCGTTTAGTACGGTCAGCGCGCTGATGTTTGCGTCATATTTTGGAATGAATTTTAAGATTAAGGCGCTTGAAAAACGTAACGATGAAATTTTAGATAATTTCTATAAAACCAATGAGGAGTATAACGAGTATTATGATTATAACTTGTCGGTTTTAGATCAAAAATTTGAAGATGGTTTGATTGACGAAGAGTGGTATAACTTACAGCGCAGCGCTCTTACGGATCGCAGAATGACCAAAGGCAACATTATGGTTTTTGGCCGCACCGATGAAAAGGCAGAGTTTTTTCTTAACAACTCTAAAATCGTTGACTGTAAGAACTTGCGTTACCCTGCGCTTGCCTGCGGGGGAGTTGGGCTTGTTGCGCTTGGGGTACAATTAAAGCATATGCAAAACGAAAAAGACCGCGAAGAAGAACCCGAAACCGAACTAAGCAAATAAAAAGCGCCCAGCAGGGCGTTTTCTTTAACAACAAAAAACAATCCCAATTAGGGATTGTTTTCTTTCTTGGTGGGTCATCGGGGGCTTGAACCCCGGACATTTCGATTAAGAGTCGAACGCTCTGCCAACTGAGCTAATGACCCGAACGCTTTTGTATTATACCACATTTTTGACAAAATGCAACCGTATTTACAAAAAAAGTCGAAAAATTTGAAAAATTTTATGTGTAGCAGCGCAAATTGATTGAGCTAAAAATATAAATGGTGGTTACTTGTGGGGCGCTTGAAGTTTGTTAGGGCAGCGTTTGTGTAGGTTTTTGTTGCGTTTTGTACTAGCAGGCGCAAAGGAAAGGGGCTCTTTTACGTTGCTTCGTGGTTGCTTGTGGCTGGCGTTGGCGTGTTTATAATGTCTTGACAATGGTAAGTGCGGGATGGTATAATTAATCAAATGGAAAGAGAAGAAAAAAATATTGAGGCGCGCGGCGCGGCGAATGTGCACCAAGAATCGTCTGCGGCTGTGAGAATTGAACAGCAGGTGAAGACGGCGGCTGGCGCAGTCAATGGACAACAAACGGAAGTTATGGTGCCTGAGACGAATACCCAGCAAGTAGCAAATGCGGCGGCAGCGAACGGACAGCGAAAAGCGAGTGCGGTGGAGGCTGGCGACGATGTGATGGACGCTCGTGCGGGTAAGACGAACCGTACGGCGACGGTGCGGGTGAGGAAGACGGCGGTTGTGATTGGCGCGAGCGGCGGCATTGGCGAAAGTGTAGCGACGGCGTTTTTTAAAAAGGGATACAACGTGGTTTGCGGGTATCACTTTAACCAGATGGCGGCTGAGGCGCTTGCGGACAGGTTGATGGCGGCGCGTGCGGGTAAGGTGAACCGAGCGGTGGCGCTTGGCGTTGACGTGACGGACGAGCAGAGTGTTGCGGCGTTTTTTGACGCGGTGACTAAGACTTTTGGGCGCGTTGACGTTTTGGTTAATGCGGGCGGGGTCAGCAAACCGAACCTGTTAATTGACGTTAAAAAAGAGGACATTTGCGCCGAGGTGGGCACCAATCTTGTTGGCGTTATGCTTACGTGTCGCGAGGCGGCGAAGATTATGATGCGCTTTGGCGGTGGCAGAATTATCAACATTGCGTCGGTTTGGGGCGTTGTTGGGGCGGCCGTTGAAAGCACGTATTCGGGTGCAAAGGCGGGCGTTATCGGTTTTTCGCGCGCGCTTAGCAAAGAACTTGGCGGTGCAAACATTACGGTTAATTGTATCAGCCCCGGAGCCGTTAAAACTGCGATGACGGCGCATTTATCTAAGGCCGATTTTGACGCGATTAAGCGCGAGAGCCCGATTGAAAAACTGGTTACCCCAAAGGCGATTGCCCAAACGGCTGTGTTTTTGGCTGGGTCGGCGGGCGAGTTTATAACGGGGCAGAATATCGTTGTTGACTGCGGATGGACAGCATAGCACTTTCAGTGCAGTTAAAAGTGAAAAGTTAAAAGTGTCGTCGCAACTCGAACTTGTCTTATGCTCGACGTTGCTAACGCAAGTGCTCGCTTATCTTGCGTTCGGTTGCTCCTCTTCGCCTGCAGAATTTGTACCAAATTCTTTGGCGAGCACGCTGACGCGTGGGGATGAAGCGGATGGTTAACAAATGCGGTATTAATAGAGAATAGATTGATATGGTTAATAACGATTGACTTGTAGTATTTTCGTTTTTTCTGCGGACTTATTAACCCCTCCGTCTCACTACGCTCCACGCTACGTTCGACCATCCTCCCCCTAAAGGGGGCGGAGTTGGGGAGTAGGGTAGCCAGTAAGCGTAAATGTATTTACAACGAACACTGACCGAAGTGCAACGTAGGTTTGGTGAGGAGTGAATATATTTACGCGAATGTACCGAATAGACAAGTGTAAATCAGTATCCGCATTTAAACTTTAAACTTTAATAAGCGGCTGAGATTGCCACGTCACTACGTTCCTCGCAATGACAGTAAAATTTTGGCTGCATTTCAACTTTAAACTTTCAACTTTAAACTTTAACAATAGGAAGGAGAAATTATGAATATTATTGCGGGGCGGTTTAAGGGCAGGCGGCTTGAAAGTGTTGACAGCCTTTCAACTCGGCCGACGCTGGCGCGCGTGAAAGAGAGTTTGTTTTGTATGCTTGACGGCGCGATTGAGGGCAAGACGTGCCTTGACCTGTTTGCGGGCAGTGGTGCGCTTGGGATAGAGGCCATAAGCCGCGGCGCGAAAAAGGTTGTGTTTGTTGACAGCAGTCGTGACGCGTTGCGCGTGCTTAATAGGAACCTCCGAGGTATGGAAGAGTGGGCGCAAGTTATTGAAAATGACTATGTTTCGGCGCTGTATGCTTTGCGCGGGGTTAAGTTTGACGTTGTGTTTTTAGACCCGCCGTATGCCTCGAATTTTGCGCAGGTGGCGATTGAAAAACTGGTTTCTTTACGGCTGTTAAACGCGGGGGCGATAATCGTGGTTGAAAGCGACCGCGAAAATTGTTTGCCAAACGCAAGCCAATGGTGTATAATAAAAAAGCAAAAACGGTATGGTGATAAGTCGATAACCATTCTTGAATTTAAAGGGTAAGGTATGGAACTTAACAATATTTTAGAAGAACTTAAAGAGGAACTGATTAGCCAAAAGGGCTTTTTGTGGAGCAAAAAAAATAAAGACAGCATCACAAAATGCCTGAGCCTTGTTGACGACGTTCAAATGAACCTGCCAAGCGCTTTGCAAGAGGCGACCTATATTATTACCCAAAAGCAGAAAATTTTGGCGGCAGCACAAGACGCGGCTAACAAAATCGTTGCCGAGGCGACCCAAAAGGCGCAAGAACTTACCGCCGAAAACGCCATAACCAAGCAGGCGCAGATTGAGGCTGAGGCGATGGTAGGCAACGCTAACAAGCGCTGTAACCAGCTTTACAGTTCCACCCGCGATAACATCGATAAGATGCTTAAAGCGATTGAAGACTATCTAACCGACAACCTTCACGTTGTAAGAAACAACCGCGAAGAGTTGGCCGGCGGCGCCATCATCCGCAAGCCTAATAAGGACAGATAAAAACAATCAAAAAATTATAAATGAAAAGATTAGGCATAGTCCCGCACAGAGCAGTGCGTGGACTATTTTTTGTAAGAAAAAGCGCCAGACTGACACGCCCGTGCCGCCTAAAAGCGCCAGACTTTGTGCCATAATTGAAAGCCCGGAAAAAGAGAGCAGCCCGCCCGTTAAGGAAACGCCCCAAACTCCGCCGATACGCGAAAGTTCAAAGCAGCCGCGCGTCATCTCAAAAATGCCACACACGACGCCCGAGGCCACGTTTTTTGGCGCCCCGCAAAGCGTCAACACAAACCCGATGGCCGCCTCAATCGGCGCGGTAATATGAGAAAACAAAACCATATCTATAAGCAGATAAAACAGCGTGATAAACGCACCAACAGTAAGAATGGTGGACACAGCGCTGTAAACGCTTGCACCAAGAATGTCGTCAGGGCGGGCGCGACTTTTTGTATTATTTAATGGTGTATTTTTATGTTGATGAAAGACCCCCTCCGCCTCGTGTCTTGATAGTCCTCCCCCAAGGGGGCGGAGTGGGGCAATAGGCGCACAGTCGCGGCGGGCGTGACGGTGGCGGCCGATGTTACAAAAGATTAGGCCGCAAATCAAGGCCGAAACGATGTGACACACAAACAAAAATACGCCGATTTTGACTGACCCAAACATTGCGCCGCCCACGGTACCGATGGCAAAAATGGGGCCGCTGACCGCGCAAAAACTTAGTATGCGCGTGGTCTCGCGTTTGTCTATCGCGCCCGATTTGATTAGGTCGGCCGTAAGTTTGGCGCCGCAAGGGTAGCCACAAAGCGCGCTCATCAAAAAGATGTATCCAGCCTCGCCCGACACGCCAAAAACCCGCTTTGTTAGGGGGTTAAGCTTGTTTGTTATTTTTGTTACGCAGCCAAGGTCGGTTAAAATCTTGGTCAAAACCAAAAACGGAAAAAGCCCCGGAAAAACCGAGTTTGCAAACAGCATAAAGCCGCGCTTGGTGCTTTCAAAAAATCTTTGCGAGTTGGTTATTAAACACAAAATCATTGCAAAAACTAAGATTGACAAAACCGCGGGCAACAATTTTTCTTTAACGCCGCGTTTTTGTGGACTTTTTTTTGCAATTACGCTATTATTAATATAGTTCACAATAAAATTTATGAGTTTTTGGGGGTTTAAATGCAAAAGTATCCTAAAATTGGGTTAGCGCTTGGGTCAGGCGGCGGCTTTGGCTTTGCGTATTTTGGCATACTTGACGAGCTTGAAAAGGCGGGCATACCCCTTTATTGCATAACGGGCAGTTCGATTGGCGCCATCATCGGCGGGCTTTACAGCGCGGGCGCGAAGGTAGAGCAAATGCAAAACTTTTCTCGTAAGCTTAAATTCTTACAAATCGTTGACTTTGGGCTTGGCAAGGGCGGCTTTGTTAGGGGCAATCGCGCGGTTAAGCAGATAAACAAGGCGCTTAGCCTGTTTGGCGCGTGCGAAAATATTGAAGACACCAAAATTAAGTTTGGCTGCACGGGCACGGACTTACTTAGCGCCCAAACCGTCAACTTCACTAAGGGCAGCCTGGTTACCGCTATGCGCGCAAGTTTTTCAATCCCCGGCGTGTTTATGCCGCTTGAATACGAGGGCGGGTATTTTATTGACGGCGGCCCGATTTGTAGGTGCCCGGTCAACCTAGCGCGCGAGTTTGGCGCTGAGTACGTTGTTGCGATTGACTGCGTTGGCTCTACCCAGCCGATACAAAAAGAAGACCTTAATAACTACGCCAAGATTATGACGCGCATTAACTATATTATGGAGTACCGCGCGGGCAGGGCAGAGATAAACACCGCCGACCTTGTCGTTGATATGCACCAAATCGGCGTTGACGCACTAAGCCTTAAAACGATGGAAAAGTCTATCGAATACGGCCACCAGTACGGTAAAGAACTTGCAAAACAACTTAAAAACAAGTTTCAAACAAAACCAGAGAAAACAAAAACGGCTAAAAATAAAAACGGATAAAATTACGCTAATTATTACGACTAAGATTGCATCAATCTAATCGTATCTAATTGCGTTAGTAAAATGAAAATTGCGCTAATGCAAACGGATAAAATTGCATTAAAAAAGTAAAAATTGCAGTAATTAATAAGTATAAAATCACATCAAAAAAACGTGAAAATATATTCAGTTAAAACGGATAAAAGGGGAAATGATGGAAAAAGTTAAGAAAAAGAAAAGCCTGACCGAGTCGCGCTCGTTTAAGTCAGAGATAATGATGTTTGTTATCTTTATGTCAGTGGGCGTGGCGATGGTGCTGTTTAAGGTTGACGGGTGGCTGTCGCTGGCGATGCTGGGTATCGGCCTTTTAAGCCTGTATTTTAATGACGTAAACAAGATATTAGATTTTGTTATGGCGCTGGCGTGGTCGGCCGCGTATCTGTATTTTGGCATCATAAACGGCCTTTACGCGCAGGCGTTTCTGGTTTCGGGCTTTTATCTGTTTATCAACCTTTTTGACTTGGTTACAACGCCAAACAACGCCACCATTGTTGAAGAGCATAACAAGCTTAACCCGTATCAAATTTGGGCACTTATAATCGTTTGCGTTTTCGGCGCGGTTGGGACGTACTTTTTGGTGCGCATCTGGGGCAACAAGACGTTTGCTATCTTTGATACGCTTGCGGCCGTTGTGCTTTGCGCCAGCCTCTATATGATGCTTAAACGTTGCATTGAATACTTTGTTGTTAGGCTTATCGCAATGATAGCAACCATAGCACTTTGGGTTGCGATGGGGCTTGTTTCAAACTTTAACCTTGGGTGCATCAATATCGCGGTTATGTTTATCGCCTTTATCCTTTATGACAATATTCGTATGCGCAAGTGGTCGCTTCAAGCCAAGCACGTTGCCCAGCGCCAAAATACTGACATTTTCAGTTCAACTGAATACCGCGAGGCAGAGCGCAAGTACCAGCGAGAGCACAAGCGCGGCCTGCCTAACCGCTCAGTCGGCATCGACAAAAACGACGAAAGAAATTAGATATAAAAAAGTACTCTTATAACAAGAGTACTTTTTTAACCAAATTTAAACTTTCAACTTTCAACTTTCAACTTTATCTAAACGATAGGTGTGATGTTTTCAAAAATCACGTTGTCTGCATACTTTTTAACGCGGTTATATTCATTGTCTGTCCGTACGCACCACGCAAGCAAAGGCAAGTTTTTAAATTTCTTAACAAAGCGGTTAGGCAGGTCTTCACTGTGGTAGGCGATAAAGTTAGGCTCACTCATTTTTTTGTTATAGGCCATACGTTTAAGCATCATACGCTTAACAAGCCCAAGGTTTGTGTTTTTCATAAAGCTTGCAACTTGGCCGCGTTTGATGTGTGGCGCATTGTTTTTAAACCATTCAAGGGTAGCGGGGTTAAAGCTTTGAACGGCCACCTCGCCCTTATATGAACTTAAAAGTTTAAAAACTTCTTTTTCAATGTCGCCAACCTTGCCCATATTTTTGATTTCAATCAAAAGGGGAGTGCGCCCCGCAACAAAGTCAAGCGTTTGTTTAAGGGTTGGGATACGCTCAGTGGTTTTAAGCAACTTGATGTCACGAATATCGTCATACTTTAAGTTAGACAGATACCCGTCACGCCCCGTCATACGGCCAAGCGTGTCGTCATGAAAAACCACAACGGTGCCGTCTGCAAGCGCGCGCACGTCAAGTTCAATGGCATAATTATTTTCAATCGCTTTTTCAAAAGACAAAAGGCTGAGTTCAGGAACGGTGTCACTGTGCAGCCCGCGATGAGCGATGGGTTTAGTTGCTATCCAAGTTTCAAAAATATTCATAAGGTCTCCAAAAGAACCAAAGATTGTTTGGTCTTCTAATATTCTACAATACTTTTTAAAATTTTTCTAGTATTTTTGACACATTTTTTGCTTTTTTTAATTTTTTATGCTTTTTTTCGCGGGATAATTACAAAATCAGGCCAATTACTTGCATTTTTGGGGGCAATACGCTAAAATAATTTAAATTCAATGGAGAAAATTATGGCAAACAAAGACCTTTCACATATTCGCAACTTTTCAATTATTGCCCATATTGACCACGGTAAAAGCACGCTTGCTGACCGCATTATGGAAACAACCGGCCTTATTTCAGAGCGTGACAAAAAAGACCAGCTTTTAGACAGTATGGACTTAGAGCGCGAAAAGGGCATAACCATCAAACTTGCGCCCGTTACTATGAATTATACCTATAAAGGCAAAAATTACACCTTAAATCTTATCGACACGCCCGGCCACGTTGACTTTACGTATGAGGTAAGCCGTTCGCTTGCTGCGTGCGAGGGGGCGATACTTGTTGTTGATGCAAGCCAAGGCGTTGAGGCGCAAACGATAGCCAATGTTTATCTTGCGCTTGAAAACGACCTTGAAATCGTGCCAGTTATTAATAAGATTGACTTGCCAAGCGCCCGACCAGACGAGGTTAAAAAAGAGGTCAAAGACGTAATAGGCATTGACTGCACCGACGCGCCGCTTGTAAGCGCCAAAGAGGGCATCAACATCACGCAGGTTATCGAGCAGGTTATTGAGCGCGTGCCCGCCCCAAAAGGGGATAACACGGCCGACCTTCAAGCCCTTATTTTTGACAGCTTTTATGATAACTATAAGGGCGCGGTGTGCTTGGTGCGCATTATGCAGGGCGAGGTTAAGGCAGGCACGAAAATAAAGATGCTTCAAACGGGCAAAGAGTTTGAGGTAGTTGAGGTTGGTATCTTTACGCCAAAAGCCACCGAGAAAGACATTTTGCACGCGGGCGAGGTTGGCTATATCTCTGCAAGCATCAAAACGGTTTCAGACATCCGCGTTGGTGACACTATCGCCGAACTGGGCAAAGATACGAAGGCGCTTGCGGGTTACAGGCAGGTTATGCCAGTGGTGTTTTCGGGCATATTCCCGATTGACGGCGCCAAATACAACCTTTTAAAAGACGCGCTTTGCAAGCTTAAACTAAGTGACGCGTCGCTTGAATTCAGCCCTGAAACCAGCACGGCGCTGGGCTACGGGTTCCGCTGCGGCTTTTTGGGGCTTTTGCATATGGAGGTTATAACCGAAAGGTTAGAGCGCGAGTTTGGCCTTGATATCATCACAACGGCGCCAAGCGTAAGCTATCAAATAACCAAAACGAACGGGCAGGTTTTAACGGTGTCTAACCCGTGCAATATGCCCGCCGTGCAAGAGATTGAAAAGATAGAAGAGCCGATTATCCGCGCGCACGTGTTTACGCCGCCCGAGTTTGTTGGCGCGATTATGGACTTGGCCACCAACAAGCGTGGCGAGTTTATCGATATGCAATACCTTGAAGCCAACCGCGTAAAGATGACGTATATCCTTCCGCTTGGCGAGATTGTTTATGACTTTTTTGACAAGCTTAAATCGCGCACGCACGGGTACGCCAGTTTTGACTATGAGATGGCGGGCTTTCGTGAAAGCGATATGGTTAAGCTTGACATCCTGCTTAACGGCGAGGTGTGTGACGCGCTGTCAATCTTAGTGCACCGAACTAAGGCCTACGAGCGCGGCCGCGGGATAACAGAAAAGCTAAAAGAGGTTGTGCCTAGGCAGCTGTTTGAAATACCAATTCAGGCCAGCATCGGCAACAAGGTCATCGCGCGCGAAACCGTAAAGGCACTAAGAAAAGACGTTATCGCCAAGTGCTATGGCGGCGACATTTCACGTAAGCGCAAACTGCTTGAAAAACAAAAAGAGGGCAAAAAGAAAATGCGTATGCTTGGCTCCGTGGAACTGCCGAGTGAGGCGTTTTTGTCGATTTTAAAAATCGACTAAGGTAAAAACCGCGAATTTGCGCGACTAAATGCAGAAAAGACAACGTCACTGGGCGTTGCAGCCTATTTTATGACAAATTTATATATACACTTCCCAACTCCGCCCCCTTTAGGGGGAGGGTGGGCACGCCGACCGTGGAGGGATGGCGTGACGGAGGGGTTAATAAGGCAACTTGAAAAACGAAAGTATTCTATGTTGGTTTGTATGGATTAACATAGAATATTTTTTATTATAGTATTTTTTTGTCATTACGAGGAGGCAAGGCCGACGTGGTAATCTCAGCCGCTTTATAATACCCTCGTTTTTTCTGCGGACTGATTAACCCCTCTGTCTCGTTACGCTTTACGCTTCACTCAACGACCCTCCCCCTAAAGGGGGCGGAGTTGGGTTAGGGAAGTGGTACTTGGGAGAGATAATAAAGTGTTAAAAAAGTTGCTGAGATTGCCACGTCACTATGTTCCTCGTAATGACAGGGTAGTACACGGCTTTCTAGCAATGACATTATAATTTGGCCGCATTTCAACTTTAAACTTTAAACTTTTAACTTTATCAATGGGATTGCCACAGGACTTCGTCCTTCGCAATGACAAGGCAGGCTCCTCGCAATGGTGGTGCTGGCGGTTAATCTTGACAAGTGGGGTGGGGGCGTGGTACACTTGGGGTATAAAGAGGGCGAGCCACATGAGAAAAGGGTTAAGTTTGTATATTCACATTCCGTTTTGCGCAAGCAAGTGCAACTATTGCAGTTTTTCAAGTTTTGTGTCGGGCGACGATGTTAAGCTAAGGTATGTTGATGCGCTTAAAAAAGAGATTGGGCTTAGGGGCAAAGAGTTAAGCGGGTCGTATGAAATTTCAACGGTGTATATCGGGGGCGGGACGCCGTCTTCGCTGCCGCTGGGGTGCATTAAGGCGATAATGGCCGCGGTTTATAAGAATTTTGTTGTTAGAAACAACGCCGAAATCACGATTGAAATCAACCCCAACAGCATTGATAAAGACAAGATAAAAGAGTATCAGTTTGCGGGCGTAAACAGGTTCAGCGTTGGCCTTCAATGCGCGTCGAAAGTCGTTTTAAAAGAGATGGGGCGCACGCACACGGTAGAGGACTTTACCCGCGCGGTGACGATGCTTAAAAGGGCGGGCGTTGGTAACATCAGCGCCGATATAATTTTGGGCTACCCCAAAGAAACGCAAGAGGACGTTGCGCGCTCGGTTGACCTTGTGACCAAACTTGGTGTTAACCACGTGTCTACGTATATGCTTAGCGTTGAAGAGGGCACGCCGCTTTTTAAGGCCGTAAACAGCAAGCTTACCGCCCTGCCAGACGAAGAAGAGGTTATCAGGCAATACAATTTGTGCGCCAAAAAGTTGGCCGCCGCGGGGTTTGAGCGCTATGAGGTGTCAAACTTTGCTAAACCAAGTTTTAAAAGCCGCCACAACCAGGTTTATTGGAAAAGGCAAAACTATCTTGGACTTGGACTGGCCGCGCACTCGTTTTTGCAGGGGCAGCGGTGGAACAATACGGACAACCTGCCATTTTACATCTCGTGCCTTGAAAGCAAGGGGCTTTATCCAATCGAAAAAAGCCACACGCTTAGCCCGCAAGAGGCCAAAGAAGAGTGGGTTATGCTATCCCTTCGTCGCACCGAGGGGCTTGACACCGAAGCCTTTAAAACCGAGTTCGGCGAGAACTTTCTTGCAACCCGAAAAGAACCACTTGCGCGCCTTATCCGCGGCGGGTTTATCACGCTTGACACCAAAACTAACCACGTCCGCGCGACCGACAAAGGCTTTCTTGTTTTAAACAAAATCATCGAAGAGCTGGCGTAAACAAAGTAGCAAGGTAGACTTAAAAACTTATATTAAAAAAGTTGGGGGAAAATATGAGTAAAAAGCAGTTAAAAGTTCAAGACTTTGAACGCTTTAAAAAGGAGTTAAAGGTGCTTTTAGGGAAGGACGAAAAACTTGGCAAAAAAGACTTTGAAACGTTTTTAAATAAGAAATATAGATGTACTTTTTATAACTCGGTTGAAGAATATATGAAAGCCATCTATCCTGACGTAAAGGTGGACGACCCGTGTGACTTTGTTGATTATTTGGCGTTTGATATAATTAAGTCTGGTCGGTATCGCGTTGCTAAAATTGCCCAAAAAGAAACCTCGCAAAAGATTGAAACGCTTATTTATTACAGTTTTGATGGTGATACAATAACGGATATGTTTTTCCAATATGGTGAACTTGAAAATCAATGCTTTTGGGGAATTTTTGAACCAAATGGCGAAAATT
>CAVCHC010000020.1:0-22446 GCA_963602035.1 Acutalibacteraceae bacterium
GGAATCGGACCCACGCGGCCAGCTTGGAAGGCTGGAATTCTACCATTGAACTACGCCCGCGTACTTCAAACAAATGCGAATTTAGAATACCACAACCGCCACGGCTTGTCAATAAAATTTGACAAATTTTTGAAAATAATGCAATAAACTTGCAAACCCCCGCACTTTGTGGTACAATATTATCGTTCACAACAACCAACACAACTGAGATTGCCCACGCCGCATATGCCCTACGCAATAGCGACCACGTAATTCGGTTGTCGACCAAATCATTGTTAAATCATATTCCTCTTAAACCCACGCGCAAGCGTGCTCATCAAGAATTTTTATCAAAAATTCGCAGATGAAGAGGAGCAATCAAGCGATAACCAAGCCCACACTTACGTTAGTAAGGCTGGGCGTTAAATGAGCTTGGATTGCGACGAGCGGATGTGGTGAAACGGATACAGAGCCGATCGCGTGCAGTGCACGATGCAGCGAGGCGAAGTATCTTGCACAAATGAGGGAGCTTGCAATAAGCAAGAGCGACCCATTTTGCAAGAGGGATGACACGTAGTGTCTGCCCCAATACTTGCAAAACAACTTAATTTGATAGTGAACGCAAACAAAAAATTGTGAGCGTAAGCGAACCTCGCCAAAAATTTTGGTACAAAATTTGCAGGCGAAGAGGAGCAACCAAGCGATAATAAAGGCCACACCTACGTTAGTAGGGCTGACCATAAGATGAGCTTGGATTGCGACGAGCGGATGTGGTGAAACGGCAGACACGTATGGTTCAGGTCCATATGAGAGAAATCTTGTGCAGGTTCAAATCCTGTCATCCGCACCAGCAAAAAAGAAGAACCAACAAGGTTCTTTCTTTTTTTGCAATAAAGGACGAAATTCTCAGCAAATATCACATATTCGTTAATTCAACATTATTGCTAACTCTGTTTTCAGCCGTTACAATGTTGTTGTCAACATTATTCAGCGCTACCATTCTATTTGTGGTCAGCAGTATTGGCGCCGTTGTTAGCGTCATTTGTGTCAACGGCCTCTGCGCTACCATCTGCATTATTGTTAGCAATTTTAGCGCTAACGTCTGCGTTATTGTCGGCAGCCTCTGCGTTATTGTCTACGTTGTTGCCCGCGATATTTGCGTTGTTATTGGTTTCAGTTGCGGCGTCGGTTTGTGACTGCTCTTCGGCCTCTTGTGCGCCCAAAAGTTTTTGCGCGAGTTCAACCTCTAAAAGTATTTTCTCGTGCGGTGCGGCCTTAACCCACGTTAAATCACACGCAAAACCATACATCAAAATGGCGCTCAAAACTGCCCCGCTGGCGATTGCCTCGGCATCCGTAACGATAAGCCCATACACCAAAAGTGCAAGCATAAGCCCCAAAAGCACACCCGTTATGATACAATAGGTTTTGATTTTTTTGTTGGTCGCCTTATTAATCGTGGCCTTGTTTGCGTCGTTAAGTTCTAAATATGCGGCCTGAATTTTGGCGTCCGTATCGGCATCAAGTTTTTTGCGCCATTTCAGCCAAATCATTGGTATAAACATAATCTACCCCCCCCTCGTTACGATAAGGATACACCAAAACATACGCCCTTGTAAAGCAAAAAACGCATTTGCACCTTTTTAAACAACGCAACCTGTACGGCTTTGGGCAGCTCAATAAACAATTCATATCTGCCCGCTAAGTGAAACAAGTTGGCGAGTAAATTTTCAAAAGCCAAAACCATTGTAGTTTCCTTGCTGGCGACGCTTAAAACAGCATCCATATAACGAACTCGGGGTAAAATATTTTGCGCGACAATTAAGCATGTTCAACGTACCAGCGGTACTCGTCAAGAAACAAAAAACGCGTTTGGCCGCCGATGTCAACGGTGTATCTGTCGCCCACGCCGCCCGACTTTAAACTAGCCGCACGCCGCACGTCACGCACGCGATCGATATGAAATTTGCGCCCGTCCACCCAAACAATTGTAAGCGGCACCACCTTCCCGTCCGTACCCATTTTTGCAATCACGTCAACATACTTTTTCATACCAAAAGTGTTGACGTTCACATCGATTTTATACCCTTTTAAGGCGGGCAAAAGCCGACTCGTCACAATGGCAACTGTAAATGTCATTGCGAGGAGTGAAACGACATAGCAATCTCATCCGCTTTATCCTCACGGCAATATCAAAAATACCAGCAATTTCTTTCCACTTTTCACTCTTCACTTTTCACTACCAAGCGCCGCGCGGTTTTGGGGATTGCCTTCGGTTGCTCGCAATGACAACTCATAACCATACGTTAGGGGAAAAAACTAATCAAGGTGATAAATTTTCTGGGTGTAGGTTTGCGGGTCTTCTTTGATTGACGGGCTGATGACGTGGTCGTTTACGATGTCTATATCCTTCATCCGCTCGTCTTTTAAAACGATGGCACGCTGGACGGAGTTTCGCCCAAATCGGCTGCGGATATTTTCAACCGTCGCCTGCAAATTCGCCTGTTTTTCACGCGTGGTAGGCTGGTCAAACAGCCCCATCTGCTCGGCGTCACAAAAATCGCTGACCGTCACGCCAAGCGCTCGCACCTTCGCGCGGTACCCCACCTCTTTTTCAAACAGCCCAAACGCATACGCCGCAATCTCGCTTGCAAGGTCGGTCGGCGGGGTCATTTTCATCATCTTGGCCGTGCGCGACAGGTTGTTGTCCGTCACGGTAATGCTAAGGTTGCGCGCCTTTTTAAAGCCATACTTTTTCATCCGCGCCACCACGCTTTCGCTGAGGATTAAAAACAGCGCCTTGATGTCTTCGGGGTCGCTTAGGTCTTTAAAATACGTCATCGAGTTGCCAACCGACTTAATCTCGTCGTGCTGGTTGTATAGATGCACCTCTTCGCACTCTTCCCCGCGCGCGTACGAGATAAGCATATCGCCCACTTTGCCCAGTTTTTGGTGAATAATCGCGGGGTCAAAATTGGCAAGGTCGCCGATGGTTTTGATGGTCATATCCGCAAACTTTTGAGTGGTCGCGCGGCCGACGTACAGCAAGTCACTTACCGGAAGCGGCCACACAAGCTGCTTAAAATTCGCGTCGGTTATCGTGGTGGTGGCGTCAGGCTTTTTCATATCGCTGCCTAGTTTTGCAAAAACCTTACAAAAACTTACGCCCACCGAAATGGTCAGCCCAACCTCGCTTTTAACGCGCGCACGAATAGCGTCCGCCATCGCCGTCGCCTCGCTGAAATTATGCGCCGACCCCGTAATGTCAAGCCACGCCTCGTCTATGCCAAACGGCTCTATGCGGTCAGTGAAATCAAGATAAATCTTCCTCACCAACCGCGAGTATTTAAGATACAGATTGTGGCGCGCCTCAACCGCAATAATGCCCGGGCACTTTTGCTTGGCCTCCCACAGTACATCGCCCGTTTTGACGCCCGCCGCCTTCGCAATGCCGTTTTTGGCCAACACAATGCCGTGACGATCCTCAACGCGGCCACACACCACCACAGGCTTGCCTTTAAGCGACGGATTTTCATGGCACTCTACCGACGCATAAAAGTTATTCAAATCACAATGCAGAATAAATCTCATACCCCTATTATACCCCACCGCCACCCAAAAATCAAGCGTTTATAAACAAATGTTCGGGCGAGGATGCGGCTTTTATTATATTCACTTGTGCATTTATCACTCTCTATCGAACAAGCGACACAACATACACATATAAAACCAACTCCGCCCCCTTGGGGGAGGGCTGGTCGAACGTAGCGTGGGGCGCAGTGAGACGGAGGGGTTAATAAGGCAACTTGAAAAAAGAAAATACTCTATGTAAGTCGGTGTTGACTAGCATAGAGTATTTTTTATTATGATATTATATTTGTCATTGCGAGGAACGTAGCGACGTAGCAATCTCAGCCGATTTATAGTATCCTCGTTTTTTCTGCGGACTTATTAACCCCTCCGTCACGCCATCCCTCTACGGTCGGCGTGCCGCCTTGTCGGCCTGACCGCGCTTGGGGCGCTCCCGCCTTTGGCTAAAAACTTGCCACTGGCAACTTTTCTTAACGCGTCGGCCCTCCCCCTGAAGGGGGCGGAGTTGGGAATTAAATGAGTAGATTAGTCGCTAACAGTGATATTTAAATTTCCAGCAATTTCTTTTCACTCTTCACTTTTCACTTTTCACTTCCACGCGTAGCGCCTTCTACTTCTTATACAGCGCGTCAAGTATCTGCGCATAGGTTGGAAGTTCGCTTTTTTTCGCCTTGCCCATAATGGTCACGTATGGCGGGTTATTTTTGTTAAACAATTTTTTGGCGTACGCATTGACCTCTTCAAGCGTGATTTGCTTCATCGCTTTAAGGCGTTGGTGCTTAGTGATTGTATGAATGCTGCCCTTGCCCTCGTTGACATATTCGTCAAGCGCCGCGTCATACATCTCAGACTTAGCCCCGCGCACCTCTTCGTCTGCCTTATATTTTAAGTTGGCCTTAATCGTGTCAAGGTCGGCAGCCGTAATCTTGCCCGCAGCGATGGCGTTAATCTCGCGCGCAACCTCATTCAAACAGCGCGAAAGCTTGTCTTTGCCCGTGGTAAGGGTGATGTTTAAAAGCTTGGTGTCAAACATATACCTGCTGGTTGCGTTGACGGTATACACCAGCCCCTTATTCCTAAGCGTGTTAAAAAGCGAGCCCTTATTTTTGTTAAGAAACTCGGCGATACAGCGGTTTTCGTACCTGCGTTTGCCTTCAAGATACGGCACGTCCATAACAAACGTCAGGCGCATTTTGATAAGCTGCTCCGTGTTGGTGCAAACCGTTAAATCTGGCGTTTTGTCTACCTTAATGTCAATCATCTTGGCCTGATAGTCTGGGCGCGATTTAAGGCGCGACACAAAATACTTGTTAAATGCCTTTTTAACGCGCCACTCGCACAGGTTCCCGCAATACGCCGCGATAAAGTTTTGGGCAAAATAGTTGCTGTTTTTAAAGTTGTCTAACAGTTTAAGGTTAATCGCGTCAATGTCGTCAGGCGAGCCCAAAATCTGCTCGTCAGTCAGTTGCGACTGCGAAAGCGTGCCCGTATGCACAAACGACAAATCGCGCGAACTGCGGTCAACGCGCATACGATACTCTTCTTTGATTACGCCCTTTTCGTTTTCAATCTCTTTTTTGTCAAGTTTGTTCGCCGTAAGCATTTCGCCAACCAACTCCATTGCCTTGTCAAAAAGCGCGTTGGTGCGCGTGAACGTAACCATCATAAGGTTTTTGCTTGTATAAGCGTTAAGACTTGGCACAATCGCCTCTTTGGCCTCGTTAAACTGCTCTGCGTTTTTGGTTTTGGTGCCCTTAAAAAGCATATGCTCCATAAAGTGCGCCACGCCGTTGGCTGGGTTAGACGCGTGCCCCGCGATAAAGCCCGCCTCTACGGCCGAATAGTTGTTACGCACGTCGTGAATATAGATAAGGCGCGCCCCGTTTTTAAGTTTGATTATCTTTGGTTTCATAATAGTCCTCTTTTTTTGGTTTACCGCTAAATTATACACATCCTGCCCGCCAAAAACAAGCAAATTCACGCATAAAACCGAAACCAACGCAAAAACTAAGATTAATAAAAAGGAATTTAATATGAAAAAACAAAACAATTTTGACCAACCAAATAAGCGCGACCCGCGCGGGCAAGGCAAAACAAAGCCTAAGTCAAACAAAAAACCTAACCGATTTTTAGCGTGGCACAAACACCTTTGGAGCGCCGACACGCGTGAGTTTTTTGCGCACAAACTTTTCTATATCATCGTGTTTGCGTCGCTGGGGTTTGTGTTTCTTGCAAGCCTTGTGTTTATGATAGTAGACACGGCGACGGGCGCAATTTCAGGCAACCCGACAACCAACCAAGGCGGCTTTCCGTCTCGCCTGCTTGCGCCGTTTGTTGACATGACAAGTTGGGTGCCCGTCACGAACAGTTACAGCGTTAACGGCGTGGCCGACATCGCCAAAGTCAGCGACGAAACCAGCATAAACTACTTTAACCTCGGCTTTATTCAGCCCGACCAAACCACCCCACTTGACGCTGAGGGCAACATCCGCTGGTGTTGGGGCGGCTATCCAAGCATAAGCGAAAACGGCGCGGACGCCTATCAATACGCGGGCATTGTTTACGCCATTGACGCCATCCGTGAGCGCGGTGGCGACGTCTGCATAAGTTTTGGCGGACAGTTTGGCAAGGCACCGTGGGTGGTGTCACAAAGCGCTGAAAAACTTAAAAATATGTATGTTGACGTTATCAAAACGTATAACTGCAAGCGTATCGACCTAGACATCGAAGAAAGCAACCAAGGCGAGGCCGAAAACCGCATCAACGCCCAAGCCGTGGCCGCCGCACAAGCCGAAACGGGCGTGGCCGTAAGCCTGACCATCCCGATTATGCCATACGGCTGGGAAAATAAGCAAATCAAGTTGATTCGCGCCTACCTTGACGCGGGCGTAGACATCGCGCTTATCAACAGTATGACGATGTGTTACGGCGCGGGGCTGAATGCGGGCGAAGACTATGGCGACGCTTCCGTGCGCGCTATCACCACGTCGATTGGCCAAATGCAGGCCATTTTCAGCGACTATGGCGTCAACCTTACCCCTGCGCAGGCCTACGCAAAAACGGGCGCTACGATGGCGATTGGCTATGAAAGCAGCCTCTATCCAACGTTTACCACGGCGATGGCCAAAAAAGTGACCGACGACGCGATAAAAAACAACTACGGAATGCTCAGTTTTTGGTCAATCAACCGCGACGCAAAGATGGAGTCTAACCGCGCCATCAGCCAAGTCTATCAATATTATAACGTCTTAAAAGCCTACGCATAACGCGTAGCGAGTGAAAAGTGAAGAGTGAAAAGTGAAAAGAAATTGCTGAAAATTAAAGCAATATTTCAACTTTAAACTTTAAACTTTAAGCTTTATAAAAAAAATAAAATTTGCGGCCGAATTTATTTGATTATTTATATTTAAATATTGTAAAATAAAGTTACTATGGATAAACAAAAATTTATGAAAATGTATAAGCACAGCAACTCTCGCTCGTGCAACGAATCTAAAAACGCGAACTCCGCCACCCGCCCCATCGGCAAGTCGGCGAAGTTTTTTATGTGGTGCGCAGTGTTCGTTACGATGGCCACCATTCTTTCAATGTTTGGCGTTGCAAGCACGTACGCCAAGTTCATCTCGCGCGTTTCAAGTGGCAAGCGCACTATTCAGGCCGCGGGCTTTTTTATTCAAGCGGGCAACGGCGAAACGTCAACCACAACGCGCGAAGTTGTTGTTGCGCCGGGTGAAAGCGAAACGGTGACGCTGCCTATCAAATACTTTTCTCAGGTAGACACCGAGTTTATTAACCCAACCGCCACCACCACCGTTACGGGCAATGGCATCCTTGCTGAAAGCAATTGGGATAATCTTTTGGCCGAGTTTTCAAGGTGGAAAACAACGATGGGCTACTCAGGTGACGCGCCCGCCTCGCTAAGTGATATGTTTAAAGTCACATTTGGCAACAGCGGCGAAGATTTTGCGCTGGTTTTGGCCAACGCACTTGAAGCCGAGGGTCTTTCGCGTATTACGGATAACCTTGTTGGTCGTATGAGCCCAACCGCCACCGCCAGCCTTAGCATATCGGTTAACACCCGCCTTGAATGGATAACCACCAGTGACGCGTTTGACACGTTTATGGGCTTTAAGTTCAGCCACGAAACCGTTGTGCCTACCGTTAACGTTAAATATGGCGTTATCTGCCGCCAGTTTATCAATGCTGAAAACACGCCTGTAAGGGTTTATGTTGACGGCGCGATTAAAGCCACCTCTACTGACGCGATTGGCCTAACGGTAGGTCAGTTCGCGGCCGCTAACACCACACTTCCAACAAGCGAACAGTGCTGCGGATGGTTCACCGACTCTGCCCTTACCCGCCCCGCAGAAGACGATATGATTATCAACTCGTCAACCACGCTTTACACCAAAACCGCCACCTTAACTGGCCTAACCTTCACCGACATTGATGAGACGACCTGCTCCGTCGGCGGAACAAGCGCAAGCGGAAACGTGGTCATCCCGCGCACCTATAACGGCAAACTGGTCACCGCCGTCACCGCCAGCGGCTTTATGAATAACACAACAATGACAAGTTGTACTTTGCCAAACAGTTTACAAATATTAAATGAAAACTCTTTCCGTGAAGCAACCGCATTAACAAGTTGTACTCTGCCAAATAGTATAACAACTATACCTCAACACTGCTTTTCGTATACTAAAAGTATGTCTGGCGAAATTTATATACCGCTTAAAGTTAAAAGCCTTGGCAGATTTGCCTTTGGTGGAAACACAACGAAGCCTGCACCTAGCATAACAAAAGTTGTTTTTCCAGAAGGGTTTGAGAAATTCGATGGTAACTTAAATACAACCTATAACGAACTTGACGGATATCAATTTCAACGTTGCTCTCAACTAAAAGAAGTCGTTTTACCATTAAACTTTTCTAAGGATATTTTAGGTTGCCAATTTAACTATTGCACAGCTTTAACCGAAATTGATTTAAGGAACACATCAAAAATTTGTTTTGGGGCTTTTCAACGATGCGATACACTTGAAAGCATTTCAGGGTTAAAAAATGTTACATCAATCGGTGTACAGGCATTTTATAAATGCGTATCTCTTAAAACCATTTCAGGTCTTGAAAATTTAATAGTACTTAAAAATTTTGCATTCTTTGATTGCACTTCACTTTCAAGCATATCAGGACTTAAAAATCTTGAAACAATTGGTTTAGGCGCATTTAGTAAATGTACATCATTATCTAATATTGACTTACCAAAAACATTACAACAAATTGGTGAAGCCGCTTTTGAACAAGGTGGGTTAACCTCTATAAACCTTCCAGAAGGGCTTTTGTGGATTGGAGATTTTGCTTTTAACCACTGTCGAGACCTCCAAAATGCAACTATCACGATTCCTTCAACCGTTGTACAAATTGGTGGCCGTGAATATATAGGTGCTAATAATGAAAACAGTATTTTGGGCACCCACGTTTTTTACCATACTGGAATTGACGATGGTGGCTTGGCCGACAACCCTAATTACACTGGGTATTTAAAATCATTTAGCGTTGCTGCGGGTAGCACGCACTTTGTTACTGATGAATATGGCGCGCTTTACACCGCAGACTATAAATATCTTGTAGCCTACCCTGCTGGCAGCGACAACACTGAATTCGTTATGCACGAGGGGTGTGAAGACGCTTTTGAAATGGCATTTAGTAGGCCATACAAACTTAAATCAGTCACTATTGCCAACTCGTTTGTTATTCGCGACAGCAATGATATTCCTGACAATTTTGAATGGAATACTGGTTCTGTTAGTAATGTAAGTGACGGGCTTAACCTTGCAACTTATGTTTATGGCGGTATTGAAGAGTTTAAGGTTAAGGCGGATAACCCTAATTACGTGTCACACGACGGGATACTTTATAAAAAGGTTGCAGGCACGGCCGACAGTTACGAACTTATCGCCGTTCCGCCTAAAAAGGCATCGGGCGCCGAACTTGTTATTTGGGAAAAGTGCACCCAAGTTAACGGCGTTTGTTGGTATTACGCAACAGGTTCTATCCCAACCAAAATCAAGTTTAAAACGGGAACAACCATCGCCGACGACGTTATCAAGTCAACGGGCAACCTCAAAAACAGCGAAAACGCCGCCATCCCATACGAATTCTATTAGTATGTGTCATTGCGAGCGTAGCGTGGCAATCCCATTGTAAGAGGCACTTACCCACATTGAGCAGCCTCCGCCCTACTCCCCTAACCCAACTCCGCCCCCTTTAGGGGGAGGGTGGTCGAACGTAGCGTGGAGCGGAGTGAGACGGAGGGGTTAATAAGGCAACTTGAAAAAAGAAAATACTCTATGTAAGTCTATATTGATAAACATAGAGTATTTTTTTATTGTGATTTCATTTTGTCATTGCGAGGATCTAAATATAGACACGCGCAAGCGTGCTCATCAAGAATTTTCATTGAAAATTCGCAGATGAAGAGGAGCAATCAAGCGATAACTTAGGCCACACCTACGTTAGTAGGGCTGGCCACCGAATGAGCTTGCATTGCGACGAGGTGGCAATCTCAGCCGCTTTATAATATCCTCGTCTTTTCTGCGGACTTATTAACCCCTCCGTCACGCCATCCCTCCACGGTCGGCGTGCCCACCCTCCCCCTGAAGGGGGCGGAGTTGGGAATTATATAGATAGATGGCATTTTCACAGTGATAATTGTAAATAACCAGCAATTTTCAACTTTAAAAGTCAGCCGCCTTATAGCAGAATGCAGATGATGCCGCCCTTACCTTCGTTGACAATCTTTGAAAGGGTGCGGCGCATTTTAACTTGCGCTTCGTTTGGAAGTGCTTCAAGTTTGGTGGTTATCCCGTCGCGTACAAGGGCGCTAAGCGGCTTGCCAAACATATTGGTTTGCCAGATGCCTTGCGGGTTAGTTTCAAACTCGCTAAGCAGGTATTTTGCAAAGTTTTCGCTTTGTTCGGTTGAGCCGATAGCAGGGCTGATTTCGGTTTCAACGTCAACGCGCATAATGTGAAGGCTTGGCGCGCTGGCTTTAAGTTTAACGCCGCTGGCACTGCCCTTTTTGATAATCTGTGGCTCTTCAAGCGTCATTTCGTCCATCGTTGGCATAACAACGCCATAGCCCGTTTCTTTAACGCTGTCAAGCGCGGTTTTAAGCTTGTCGTACTCTTGTTTTGCGTGCGCCAAAAGTTTCATATAGCTAAGCAGGTAAAAGTCGTCAGCAATCTCCGTGCCGCACTCTTGGCTAAGCATTTTATAAAACAAGTTTTGGTTGACTTTAAGCCCAACGTTAACCGTGCCCGTTGCAAGGTCAAGCCCCGCAATCTCTGGGTGCGCGATGTTCTCGCTGCCGTCAAACGCCGCCTCAATCTTAAACGCGTCTTGCATAACGCGCATATCCTTGGTGGCCGCCCTGATGCCGCCCATAATCTCGGCAATCGTTTCGTTTTCAAAAGGCAACGCCCTAACCCAACGCGGCATAACAAAACGCATTTTGCGGATCGGGAACTGATACAACACGGCGCCCAAAACCCGCGCGATGTCTTGCTCGGTCATATTTTTAACGTCAAGCGGAATAACCGACGTGGCGTATTTTTCTTGCAACTTTTGAGATAGTTTAACGGCCGCGTCGCCGTCTGGGTCGGTCGTGTTTAAAACAACAACAAACGGCTTGCCCGCCTCTTTAAGTTCGCGCGCAACACGCTCTTCGGCTGAGACGTAATTAAGGCGGTTGATGTCGCCAATAGACCCGTCAGTGGTCACCAACACGCCGATGGTAGAGTGCTCAGCAATAACCTTGCGCGTACCGATTTCGGCCGCCTCTTCAAACGGAATGTCGCTGTCACTCCACGGAGTTTTAACAAGCCTTGGCGCGCCGTCTTCGGTGTGGCCGCTTACGCCGTCAATAAGATAGCCTACGCAGTCAATAAGCCTGAAATTGGCGCTTACACCCTCCGCAAGGTTAACTTTCGCCGCCTCGTTAGGCACGAATTTTGGCTGCATTGTCATAATCGTTTTTCCGTTGCCCGATTGTGGCAGTTCGTCGGTCGCACGGTCGCGCGCATAGCCGTTGTCCATTTTAGGCAAAACAAGCGTCTGCATAAAGCGCGAGATAAAGGTAGACTTGCCCGTTCTTACTGGCCCAACCACACCAACATATATATCCCCGCCCGAGCGCGTTGCGATATCGTTATACAAATCAAATTTCTCCATAAAAGCCTCCTTTTTTGATTGCTTATTATGGTTTATGCGCCCCACCCCGCTTTTAGAACAGATGCAAGCGAAATGCAGCCTTTGGTTAAAGTTGAAAGTTGAAATGCGGCCGATTATCACAGTTGGTATTTGGTACATCCGCGTAAATATATTTGCACCTCACCAAACCTACGTTGCACTTCGGCCAGTGTTCGTTGTAAATATATTTACGCTTACTGACTACCCTACCCCCCAACTCCGCCCCCTTCAGGGGGAGGGTGGTCGAGCAAGCCGTAGAGGCGCGTCGAGACGGAGGGGTTAATAAGGCCGCAGAAAAAACGAGGATACTATAAATCGGCTGAGGTTGCCACGTCGGGTTTGCCTCCTCGCAATGACAACTGTATTCAACAGCCGCAACTTTTCACTTTTCACTCTTCACTTTTCACTTGCCGCCAAAACACGTACTATCGATTATGATAAAAAACACCCCCCAACATGTGGAAGGCGTGTTTAATTGGCAGCAAAGGCGGCTATACCATCCTTTTGCGCAGGGCGTCGATAATTTTGGCCTCTATGCGCGAAACTTGAACCTGACTTACGTTAAGCATTTGCGCCACCTCGGCCTGCGTTTTGCCACGAAAATACCTAAGCAAAAGTATTTTTTTATCACGCTCTGGCAGGCGCTCTATCTCGGTTTTTAAGATGAAATTATCAAGCATTTGGTCGCTTTTGTCGTCAACAATCAACTTGTCGATAAGGTGCGGGCTTGATTCTGACTTATCGTCAGTCCGCTCATAAAGCGACACGGTGTCTTTGGCGCTGTCAAGGGCAACAACGATGTCTTCGGGGTCGGCGTCAAAGTGCTTGGCAAGTTCGTCGATGGTCGGGCTGGTGTCGTGCGTTTTTTTGTGCTCGTCGATGTACGCGCGGACTTTAACCGACAGCGTTTTTATCGCGCGGCTGACTTTTATCGCGCCGTCGTCACGCAAAAACCGCTTGATTTCGCCCGCAATCATCGGCACGGCGTAGGTTGAAAATTTAACGCCAAACTGCTCGTCAAAATTTTTGATGGCCTTTAAAAACCCGACGCAGCCAAGTTGGTAAAGGTCGTCATACTCAACGCCCTTAAACTGAAACCGCTTTAAAACCGACTTAATAAGCGGAAAATTGCCCGCCACCAGCCGCGATTTGGCGTCCTCGTCACCCGTTTTTGCGCGCGCCAAAAGGTCACGCGTTTCGTCTTGCGTGAGGGGTGCAAAACTTTCATTTTCAATCATTTTTACGCCCTTATCACCTTTTTCATAACAACGATGACGCCGCCGCTTGGGTTTGGCTTAACGTCAAGGCTGTCCATAAAACTTTCCATAAGCGTAAAGCCCATACCGCTGCGCTCTTCTTTGGCCTTGGTCGTGAAAAACGGCTGGCGCGCCTGAGCGATGTCTAGGATGCCAACGCCGTTGTCCGCCACCGTAATTTGAACCAAGTTGCCCGCGATGCCAACGTGTATCATAACCTTGCCCTTTTTGCCCGCATAGCCGTGCACGATAGAGTTGGTTACGGCCTCGCTGACAGCGGTCTTGATGTCGCTAATCTCGCTGACCGACGGGTTAAGCCCGATAATGAACGTCGCCACCATACTGCGCGCAAACCCTTCGTTTGCCAAAAGCGCGTCAAAATACACGGTAAACTGGTTGTCAAAACCGCCCGCTGCCCCCTTGTCACAACAATTGTCTTTTTGAAAATTCTTTTCCTTTTCCATCCCTTTCTCCTTTTGGTTTTTATATTGATTTTTTATTTCTATTATTGAAACATTAATGCGGCTATTTTATTATTATTATTACCTTCTATCCGCAGCGGCGCATAAGCGTATAAATTCCGCTCATTTTTAAAATCTTGTCAATGTGGCCGTGCGCGTTTTTGATTTCTATCGCGATGCCCTTGCCCGAAAACTTGTTGTAGCGCGCCAAAAGTACGCCGATGCCCGTGCTGTCCATAAACGACACGCCGCCAAGGTCAAGCGTAAGCGTCGCACCCGCCTGCATCCCGTCAAGCACCTTATCTAGTGACAACCTGACGTGCTCGGCCGTATACTCGTCAAGCTCGCCATCAAGCCGCGCCAAAACGCCATTGCCATTATCAAACAAACTAATTTCCATTCCCACTCTCCTTTGAAAAATTGGCCGCTTAGTACCAGCCCAAAATCCCGCCCATCGCTTTTAGCAACTTCTGGTAACACACCTCTTGCCCGTCGCTTTTAGCAACTACTGGTAACACATATCTTGCCTATCGCTTTTAGCAACTACTTGCAACACATATCTTGCCCATCGTTTTCTAGCAACTTTATTGTACCAAAGCAAAAAAAATAAGGCCGACAAGAATTTTGTCAGCCCGTGTCAAAATTTGACGTTAAACATAATTAAATGCTAAAAGCCGCACAGCCACACCCGCTATCACCTTAGCCATCAACCAAACCACTAACCCAGTTCCGCAGCCAGTAATCAACCAGCCACTAACGCAGCCCCAACTTTAACCAAACCAAAACATCGCATCTCCCTTAACTTTCTTTAAAGCGCGCAAAACCACCTGCCGTTGCAACTATCAAGCATAAATAAAGTATGACAGGTCAGCCCAAAAACCAACTAGATAGTGGAAATCGAACTCACCTTTATTACAAATCGAACTCACTTTTAAGTTATTAACAATCAAAACAAAAAATCACCACAATATCTTGTGGTGACAACCAATTTTCTAACACAATATCTTGTGTTTTGGTGGGAGGTGGTGGATTCGAAGCATTTATGCTTCCCCTCACAACCCTAGGATTTTCCTAGCATTTTAGCACCAACACACAAAAATCGAACTCACTTAATTAGCATTTTTCTTTAATTCTTGCAATCGCAGCAACGCTTCATCAAAAGTTTTAAATAAACTTTCACCAAACATTTCGGGAGAAGCAGCATAAAGCTGTTCTATACCCTTTTTAGGTTCACAAGCGGATAAATGGTATCTAACACCTATTTCGCTTATCGATATTACTAAAAGCGTATATGCATTCAAATAAGTCAACCCGTTGTTTTTTGTTGGTATCATATACAATTTATCCCCAATATTTGCTAACGGGATAATAGCTTTCTGTTTTAATTCATCAATTGTATTATTTGCTAAAAGCAAGGCATCGTGTTGCTTGCATTTACATTTATAACAAATTTCCTTAAACTCTTTAATCGAGTTTGACAACTCAGTTATCTTATCTTTTGTTTTCACTAGTTTTTCTCCTCATTTTCATAGTAATATGGCCCGCTAACACAGTTGGTTGGCTTTGTGCAATAAGCGTACAACGCTCCGCCGAATTGTTTGGCCGGGAAGATTAAGTCAGCAGGGCCTAAGCACTTTTTAATAACAGTTATATCCTTAGGCGCAGAAAGTTCAATCAAAGCGTGTACGTGTTCACTCTTTGCTTTGTTATCACGTTCGCGCTGGAAGACATAACGCACAAGCATCGGCACTCCCTTTAACGCGTACTCAATCGTTGTATCATCAATACCGTTCGCCGTCCAAGACAGCATCCAATATTTGGACTTAACAATTTTAGTTAAATCAATACTCATTTTCTCACCTCCTCTTTTAGTTCGCTTTTAAAACAGCTTTCAATGCCAAGGGCATCTTCTAGGTTTACAATACACTTTATATGAAACTGGTAATTTGAGTCGTTACGGGGCGGTATACACTCAATTAAACGCCACATTTCTTTTTTGTATTTCATCTTCATATACTCACTAAGTTTAGGCTTTGGTTTCGAATATGTCATCAGTAGCATCTCCTAACATCGTTATTTGTTCATTTCTATTCTGTCTCTTTAACCAGACAATTTGATGATTTTTATCCATATAGCCAATATTGCCTAATCGACGGATATATGCCGCGTGCTGTGACGGATATTCGCTTAACGGATATTGTTCGTCAGGCGGAATGTTGGTTGTTATATAAATCTTAGTAAAACACGCAACTTTGTCCGAATATCTGCACGGAAGCGTCATAGGAAATCTGTCTACAAGAGTTAGAAAGAATTCAACATTGAACTGGCTATGAAATTCTTCCAACCAAATTACATCTTCGCCTTTGTACCCATCAAACGGGTTTTTCTTGTAGTTTACAACTCGGAAGAAGTTTCCAAAACCAACTTCGTTAACAACATATGTTGACTTGCCGCAGCCAGGTGGCCCATACAAATATGTTACCTCAACGTCTCTAAAACACTTATCGTATTTCTGCGCCAGGTTCTTTTGCCGTTCGGCTTCAATCAAGTTGTAGTAGCGTGAATACAGGCCTGGGTAAGCGGTTCGAATTTCATTATCCGTAGCGCCTAAATCAATCATCTCATAAAAGTTGGTCAGGTCGGTGCGGGCTCGTTCCTCGGCGAAGTTCCCTTCCTCGTAAGGCCCGCTAATTCGAGTGTCACTTTTTGTGCAGTAATCGCGACATTGAACGTTAGACCCTCTTGCCTTTTCAATATGTGCCCGTTCGAAATACCTCTTGACCGTTTCAAACCTTTTGCCTATGCTAAAAACCAAAAATAGTTGAATATGTTCGGTTCCAGTTTCGTTGCCTTTCTCGCGCTGGAAAGCGTAATATTTAAAGTGTTCGAGGTTTCGAATGTATTCACACAACTGGTCGTCGGTTCGTTCCTCGTTGTTAATAGTTATCATCCAACGACGGGCTTGGGTCTTAACGACCTTTTCTTCAACTATTTCAGTATTAACCTCTTGCTGACTAACCTCAGGAGGTCCAGCTGCAACTGAAACGCCCGAATCAACATATTGTTCAATTTCACTCATAGTTTTCTCCAAAAACATCAATGCGACGCAGTTATACGCCCAATGCGACGCAATGCGACGCTGTGGTTTAAACCCTCAACCCTAGATTTTATCTAGTATTCAGGTTTTAATGCGACGATGCGACGCAGTGGCATATTAAGGTAATACTAGCCTTAATATGCCACTGCTATCGCTCGTCGCTATATTTTTGCCAGTTTTGACAGTTCAGGGCGATGCCCCGAACCCCTTGTTGGGGCAAGCCCCAAACCCCGGGGCTTTAAAGCGCGAACTAGGCCAAGTTGTTGGCTAGTTGCGTTAGCCCGGAATAAACTCTACGTAGAGTTTAGTTATCGTCTTTTTCTTCGGCGCGGGGCGCCTCTCTCTCAATCGCCGTTGGGCTTGTTTCGCCCTCAACACGGGCTTGTGGCGGCGTATTCTCTTGCATTATTCTAATCAATTCCGTACGAACTTGTTCGGCCAAATCTGGCTCATTGTCTGGCTTATTTTTAAAAGCGTATGGGTCAATTTCGCCGCGTTTTTGAGCGTCAGCATACAAAACCTTATTGACTCTAAACTCACGCCGTTCAGTGCGTGAAACCTGCTTATAGTCCCATTTATACCTCTTTTCAAGTATTTTTAACATATAATAGAAAAATCCATCTTCAACATAGTCTTTCATCGATACAAGCTTTTGGAACTCGACAGAATAATACTCATTCAACTCTTCAAGAGAGTAAAATTTCGATAGCTTCTGAATTTTCTTCACTTTCTCTTGCTTTTTTCTTAGAAACATCTTTTGCCCCCTTAGAATTTTTGTAATAATTTAAACGCGACATATTGTTCAAAGAATGCTCTTCGATATACCTCTCAATATAGCCCTTATCTGGGATTGGTTTTTCGTTATGTGTATAGCTAAAATCCTTATTCTCAGCCCCTTCAAGCCATAAAGCGAAATTTTGATGACTGTCATAACACTCGAAAATATTGCCTTGAAACACATACTCACGTTTTTCAAACTCACCCTCAGCCTTACCAGTACTTAAATACGCCTCAAAGGCGCTAGCGTCAGTAAAAACCTTGCACCTCCACTTACAAGCCGATATAGCGCCAAATTTATCATAATCTAGCGTTAATTTTTCGACTTCAATTAACTCGCCAGCAAGCTCACGCACATTAAGGTCAATAAGAGTTGCGCGCTGCGCGTCAAGGAAGATGTCCAGGTGCCAATGCCTATGGTTTTCATATGCACGAGATACACTGTCACGAAAACTCATTGAAGCTCGACCATTAAGAAAAGACTGACTCTCCATTAAGAATAACTGAGAACCAGGTGGTATAAGCTTAGTTGGATGCTCCGGGTCGGGTAATCCAAACTCGAAGCCATCCAAGGAATAGTCAGTAAAACGACGTATAAACTTGCCTTTTGAAGTCGTCCAAAAATTGGAATAAGTGATGTGTTCAGTCGGCAGTGTAAAATTATATCCAGCAGCATTAAGCGGCAAGATTAAACCAATAGAACGCTTTAATAAACTAACCCTATCCGTTGTCATTGTTCGTATTTTCAAATATGTTAGCAGGCTTGTTTTGCCCGCACCAGGCTTGCCACAAACAATTGTTATCACTCTTTTCTCTCCCCCCTTATTGACCTTAGACTCATCAGGTAAGATTAGGCCAATATCCTACGATAAAACCACTAAATTAATAGTGGTTTTATTTCGTCTATTTAATTCTTATTTAAGTTATTTAACAGCTGGTGCTTTTCTTGCAGCCAAAGCCTTAATAATATCCATCAACGAAAATGAACAAAGTGTTGGAATTGTTGAACCATTAACCAACAAGATATCTAATCCAACATAAGATGTTTGTTTCTTTTTAGACACCTTGCTCATAAAATTGCAGTCTTTAACGACCTTGTTGTTATTGTCCTCAGCAAGAATTCTAACGAGTTCAAGTTGATCGTCAGTAATCTTTAATTCTTTTTCGTAACCGTTTGAAAGCGTTAACTTAACAACAGGTGTCTCACGGTTAAAGTTATCCTTAACTTTCATAAAGCGAATGCCCTTAATCTGCTTTTTAAGCTCATCATTTTTTTCGACTTTCGTTGAGGAAATAACCTCATCTTCTGTTACATTTACTAATTCTTCCATATTTTTCTCCTTAGCGGTTAGGGTCGCTACCCCATTAATTATTATTAGGCTTATAAGTAGCCCACACTTTTTAGAGCGACGTTGCGCACCGCCACTCAATGGCTGTCAGTTGTTTGTTGGAGAAACCGGACAACTGACTAAACCGGCTTCTGGTTTTTTGTTAACCAGAAAAACAAAATGAGTCGTGCTTTTTTACCCCTCGGGCGGGGAAAAACTTTTAACCCCAGTTAATACCTAACGTAAACCAATTAACGACGTAACACGCGCTGCTGCCTTAAACCAAGATTGTATTTCGGTATCAAAGCGCACGCCGTGAACATTAGCCAAGATTAAGCCCACGATGGCAACGATTGCTGCTATCATCACGATTGCAAGGATAATTGAGAATAAAACTCCCCAAAAGCCAAGACCTTGTTTCTTCATCACATCTATCACCCCCTTTAAGCACTCTGCTCAGACTTATTAAACTCAATAGTCAATATTTCTTTTGAAATCTTGAGTTGGTAGCTTGTTAAAACGTCAACTCGTCGTAAGTAGTAATAGTGAGTTTGAGTTTCGTAATAATAGACAAATGGGCTGTCAGGTTTGGTAATATCGGTCACGCTAAAAGTCTGGACTTGGCCATTATTATCAACATAATAATATCTGTTATAGTCCAAAACACAGACGTTGTTCTTATATACTTTAACATTAAAATCTAGCG
This sequence comes from Acutalibacteraceae bacterium, assembly GCA_963602035.1. Lineage (GTDB taxonomy): Bacteria > Bacillota > Clostridia > Christensenellales > UBA1242 > UMGS2070. The sequence continues at coordinate 19,443 of CAVCHC010000020.1, forward strand.
ACATATTGTCAGTTTTTAGGTTGAAAACATACTCAATGTAATCCTCGTGGTCAACACGTTTAGTCATCGAGAACGCACCATCTTCCTCTTTGACGCCAAGCATTTCTCGCGCTTGGTTTAAATTCGAAAAAGACATATTGGTATGATTATCGTTTACTTGGACACCGTTAAAAAAGTATTTGTTGTTCATATATGGCACAGCCTCAGTTTTTGCAAGTTCAAATCCATCATTAAGTTCAAATTCGCATTCATCAACTCGTGCCATTGCTAAGTTCTTATCACCAAAAAATTCGGAACCATTAACCAAAAAACCATCCGCAAGAGTCGCAGAACCGGAACTTTTTACTACCGATGAATAGTTATAATGATGCATAAAAACATAAAAACCGCCATCAACAAATCGAACAAGTAGACGAACATAACTAAGAGGATAGGTTGAATTTTGAGGCTGACCATAAATATACCAACCGTTATAACCAGATTGAGCCGTTGATGAAGCTAGTGAATAACCAGTACAATTAGTTACAGTAACGCCAAGCCCAATATGCTTAATTGATTTAAATGCTGAATTAACGACATCTAACCTTTCCTCAGCTGTCATCTCAGACTTAACCATATCTGTCTTAATAAAATCTGCCTTAATCCAGTAAGGCTTGTATGATGCCAACACATTTTTCCCAACATAACCATCATTAAATTCAAAGCTAAAATTTGAATTATCATTACGTGGTGCATCAATTGTCCCTAACTCTGACGAATACATTACACTCTTAGAAAATCCAATAACCAACTGGTTTTCCACAAAACAGTAATTTATATAAAAATAACAAGTTTTTTGAGAAGCCGAAGTCGAGTTTATATATTGAACATACCCGTAACCATTACTTTCGGAATAGCCAATGCAATAAACAAACACACCACCGCTATAAACCTCAGCTGGTGACTCACCACCTGGGTTATAAACGAATTTGTCTTTAAACATTTTCGTAAATAGACTAATAACCGAATTATGATTTGTTTTTAAATCTTCAACGTCTAAATCGCCTGAGACCAAAATCCCATTAACCATTCCATCTGGAACATCTTTAAGACCGTAATCAAAAGCATTTACATCGACCTCATAAATTTTTGCGGCGCTGTCAGCGCTAACCACCCCGCCGCCGGGTTTACGGTTTAAAAGCTTGTATGTACCAAACCCTACACTTCCGGCTAGCAAAACAAACGCCAATGTTATGCATAAACTTTTTAAAAATTTCATATTTTTTCTCCTTTTATATTGACTTTTTTAAAAATTAGCGTATAATATATTTAAATTCAACCAAGCCCAAAAGGCAATTTTATTGTGGAAACACAGCACGGGTTGAATTTTTTTATTTGAATTTTTTATTAAATTTGCGTATTTCCTTACGTGATTTGTTTGAAAATCTAAAATCTTCCAGTTTTTCATCACTAAAATGCTTTACATTTTGCCAGTAAGGCCGGCTCACACGAGTTGGCCTTTTATCCTTGCTAAGCTTATTTGGATTTTCATTGATAACAAGTGTTTCAAACCCGTCAGTAGTTCGCCTAGCGTGCGTTACCGAATTGGCTCGATACATATGCTTCCACCGCGCCGTTATATAGGCTGGATGCGGCTTTTTATTTTGACCAAAATGCTTCTTATTCAAATCAAACCTAAACTCATTTTTAGTTAAATACTTATCTTTTGGCATATTACCTCCCAGACTCGTTGCCAAATTCTGGGCGATTGTCTTTTCCTGGGATATGCCCCTCATCTTCACCGTAGCCAGACCCCTCGAAGTAATCAGCATAAAGAGTAATGTTGCCTGTTGGTTTAAAAGTTGACGTATTTATATACTCCAATTTAAAGTCCTTCTCTTTACCGGTAAAGTTGGTTTGAGCCTCATATTCGGCCTTGCAATACATCCATTTATAAAATACTCTACCCGTTCCAGCCGGTTCATCAGGCGCCGTTATAAGCGTTAATAAGTCACCATAAGTGATAACTCTGGTATCAATAACAGCTAACTCGTAATAAACCGAATCAACTCCATCAATAATGTTAGTTCCATCGGCAGCGTGATAAATCTTAGTCTTAAATGTTATAGTGTAAGTTTGAATTTGATATTTCAATTCGACAGTAACATCACCAGTAACACGATAAGATTCTTGGTCAATCTTAACGCCGGCAACATAGTAACCGAGAAAATCAAAACCGACTTTTGAAGCATCCTCTGGCAGGGTTAAAAGCGACCCTTTATTTACAACATTTGTTAAAATTGTGTCAGTGCCGTCAACAAATTTGACAGTATATTTATACGAGATATTGGCTTCCAAAACGGTATTGGCCGAAAACGTAAACGTGTCAAAGTCAACCCGTTGACCATCGCGCATCCAGTAATTAAACTCGTGTAACTCACCATCCTTAAACGTAACAACGTACGGATCGGTTATTTTTGCGCCCTTGTCAACGATGGCGATATCTACAACTTTTCCAGCAACCTGAAAGGTCACTAATACTTGATTGTCACCAACCTTTAACGCCATTAATGCTTCATATTTTTTAACCAGCGCTTCAAGTCTAGCTATATCGTCGCGAAGTGCCTCGTTATCAGCAGAAAGTGCTTGATTGTTATTCTCAGCACTTTGGCGCAATTCGCTTTCTTTTTTAAGAGCAGCAAGAGCATCATCGAGCTTCTTTTTAAATGTGTCACTTTGAGATTTATAATAGTCCCTATCAGCAGCGCCTTTGTTATACGCCTCGTCATATTCGCTTTGAGTATAGACTTTTGCGCCACTAAAAACCTGCTTTATTTGATGGCGATAAACGTAGCCCAAAACAACAACCGCTGCAACGACAACAAATAAAATTACAGACAAAACTATATATTTTTTATTCATCTAAACCTCCACTATTTTTAAACTCAAATTGTTGTTTGATACATATTTCAAAAAGTAGTTAATGTTAGTCGAATCGCCAACGGTTTCAAACGTTATAATGGTT
>CAVCHC010000021.1:0-3257 GCA_963602035.1 Acutalibacteraceae bacterium
ATTTAAGGGCGCACAACTGTTGCGTTTTTTCTTTAAATTGCTTGTTTATTTTATCATTTCCGTACTTGCCATCGCCAATAATTGGATAGCCTAAAAACGCTAAGTGCGCGCGAATTTGGTGCGTTTTTCCGTTATGAATAACGACCTCCACAAGCGACTTTTCGCCGTCCGTTTTAATTAATTTCACACTCGTTTTTATATTTACGCTTCCCTTTTTAGGCTCGTGCGTAATAAAAACCTGCGCCTTTTTTGCGTTTTTATAAAGATAGTCATTAAAGGTTTTTTCACTAAATTTCGGTACGCCCACCACCCACGCGCGATAAGTTTTTTCAATCTCTTCGGCCTTGGTCATACGCTTTAATTCGTCAAGCGCCGCCTCAGTTTTTGCAAACATTAACAAGCCGCACGTATTTCTATCAAGCCTATGCACAGCAAACAACCTTACGCCCAACTGTTTTTCAAGCATAGTTTTGACGCACGGTTTGTTTTCTACGTCTACCTCAATTCCCGCCGGCTTGTTAATAACCACCAAATTGTCGTCTTCAAAAACTATTTCAAACTCTGTTTCTTTGCTGGCATTAAGGCGGTCTTTGGCGCAAAAAATTTCAATCACGTCACCCGCCGCAACTGCCGTATCGGTGCTGGTGCGCTTCCCGTTAATTTTGATATCTTTTTGTTTTAAAAGCGAATAAAAAACCGAGTGCGCGCACGGTAAGTTATCAAAAAACACGCGCGAAAGTTTTGCGTTTTTATCAGCTTTTAATATTGTTATGTTGGTTTCGGCAGGCATGGCAATCTCCTTTGCATCCTTTTTTCATATAGTTTACCACACGACGGACACAAATTGCAAGCACAATCGCAACAACTGCGCCGAGCCCCAATATGCCCCACAACCCATTTTTTGAAATCACGTACGCGATAAACGACATCACGTACGCAATGCCAAACTGCAACCCGACCGACAGCCACATGGTTTTTTTACCCATCTCTTTTCGTATTGCTGAAATCGAACTGATGCACGACGGATACAGCAAAACAAAAACAAGAAAGCTTATTGCGCTGGCCGTATTAAAATGCGCGGGTGAAAGCGGGTTCATAAGGGTTGCGCCAAGTGCTTGCACGCCTGCCGCGCCGTTAGCCAAAACCAGCGCGCCCAAAACCATCTCTTTTGCCACTAAGCCAGTTAAAAGCGCAACCGCAATCGCGTCACTATTAAACCCAAGCGGCGCAAAAATCGGTGCTAAGATATGCCCCAAAAATTTCAAAATTGTGTTACCCTCGGCGCCAACAAATTGAAGTTTAAAGTTAAACGAGTTGATAAACCACACCAAGATTGACATCGCCAGAATGACCGACCCAACGCGCACGACGAACTCTTTTGCGTGCCCCCAAACGGCCTTTAAAATTTTTGAAATCGATGGCGCGCGCATCTTTGGCATCTCCATTAAAAAAGATGGCGATACACTGTTTTCGGCTTTGCGTCCATCAACTTTTGCGCTTATTAAAGCGATAATCAGGCTGACCCCTACGCCCAAAAGGTATAGCCCAAAAACTGCAAAAACGGAGATGTTTTTCAAAAAAACGCCACAAATACACGCAAAGATGGGCAATTTTGCAGAACAGCTGAAATTTGGCAGCATCAAAGTTGTGCGTCTGCGCAGCATTTTATCATCAAGATTTCGCGTTGTGATGGCTGCGCTGGTTGTGCACCCAAACCCCATAAGCAGGCTGAAAACCGCCCGCCCAGTAAGCCCGACGCGTGCCAATTTTCCGTCAAGCATAAACGCCACGCGCGAAAGATAGCCGACGTCTTCAAGCAAATTTATAAACAAAAACAGCAGCATAATTTGAGGCAAAAATGACAGGACGGACACCACGCCGCCAAACACGCCGTCGTTTAGGAAACTCAAAAACCAGTTGCCGCCGTCCGCTGCCAAAAAAGGAAATAGTCGATTTTTAACAAAAACGAATCCGTCACACACCGCGCCACTAAGCGTTGCCCCAACCTGCCCAAACGTCACGAAAAATATCACGGCGAACAGAGCAACAAAAATTGCAACCGCACCGAACCGATTAAACAGCACGCGGTCAAGTTTGCTTTTGCCATACTCGCCCGCCTTGCTGACCCCAACCCGCATCAAAAGTGCATCGATTTTGGCGTATCTCTCTTTGGCCAGTTTTTTTAGCGCCGCGTCCGTCACCCCATCCGTCGCTTTATCATTACCAGCATTTATCGGCGTATCTTTGTTGATGTGTTGCTGAGTACCAACCGATGTATATTGCCCCGTGGCAGTACGCCCAGCCGCCGATGTTTGTCTCTCGGTTACGGTACTACCAGTCACCGATGTGTGGCGCTCGGTTATAGTACGCCCAGCCGCCGATGTGTGACGCCTTGTCGCGATTTTAGCGCCGACTTTTTTATCGCGATTTTGTATGCTGAGACCCGCATAATCTAAGCAAAAGTTCACAAGTTTTTTGCACGACCTTTTTTTGCGCGCGTCAATTGGAAAAACTTTTACGCCCAATTCGCTTGCAATTTTTTCAAAAATCTTGGCGCCGCCTTTAAGTTCTTTGGCCATATTGATGGCAAGGCACACGTTAAGGCCGCGCTCTATCAGCTGCATAGTTAGATACAAATTTCGGCTTAAATTATTAGCGTCGCAAATGTTGATAACCAAACTGTCTTTGTTTTGTTCAAGAAAATCGGCGCTGATTTTCTCCTCGGGCGAAAAGGCGTCAAGCGAATAAAGGCCAGGCAGGTCAACAAGCGCCACGTTTTTATCACTCAAAAAGGCGCGTTCTTTCACGTCAACCGTGACGCCGTGCCAGTTGCCAACGTGCTCACTTGCGCCCGTAAGCGTGTTAAAAAGCGTGGTTTTGCCCGTGTTTGGGTTGCCAATAAGTATGATTTTGTTCATTTTTTACACCCTCCGCACGATGATTTTTTCACCAACCCGCGCGTCAATTGCCAAAAGATAGCCGCGAATGGCCACCAAAAAAGTCTGGCCGTCGGGCGAAATTGCGCTGATTTTTATGCGCGTACCACTAACAAAACCAAGTTCAAGCATACGTTTTAGCTGCCGCCCACTTAAATTCACATCAACAATAATACCGACGTCGTTTGTTTTAAAATCGCTAATCGCTACATTTTTTAAAGTTTCCATCGATAAATTATATGCGCCAAAACACGCAATTTTTACAGCAACTGGACACAATTTTTGGCTAGTTAACAGGCAATTTTTACAGCAACTATACTC
>CAVCHC010000021.1:3267-20293 GCA_963602035.1 Acutalibacteraceae bacterium
ATTTTTAGCTTGCCAAACTGCATATTTATTTAAGATTTTGACTTTTATTTTGGCTAAACGTAGCCGACAAAAAGCCCGAATATTCGCGCATTAAAATACAAAAAACGCGCAAAAAAAAATTCCCACCATTACGATGGAAATTAGATGCAAAACTACTAAATAAATCAAAATTGATTAAAATCAATACAAAATTATGAAAGCTAGTTGCAAAACTTTGCCAACATTCTTTGCCAACACTAAAACAAACCCGCTTTGCCAACGCCAACACTAGCCCAAGCGGCTATGTTTATTGGCTATTTTTTATCGGTTTTGTTTTTTAAAAGCTCTTCAAACTCATTAATAAACTCAAAAAAGGTCGAAATGTCTTTAAACTGTTTATATACGGACGCGAAACGCACGTAACTAACCTCGTCAAGGTCTTTTAGCCCCTCACACACAAACTCGCCAATCTCTTTGGAGGAAATCTCTTCTTGCAGGCTGTTGTACACGCGCTTTTCGATTTCGGCCACAAGTTTGTCAATATCTTTCATCGAAACTGGGCGCTTTTCACACGCCTTGATTATACCACTTTTGATTTTTTGCGGCGAAAAAACCTCACGCTCGCCGTTGCTTTTAACAACCAAAACGGGCGTAACCTCGATGGTCTCGTACGTCGTGAACCTGCGCCCACATTCAAGGCACTCGCGCCTTCTTTTTATTGCGTTGGTTTCTTCAACCGCGCGGCTGTCAATAACCTTGCTTTCTTCATTACCACAATAGATGCACTTCATAACCCTATTTTAACACAACATCTTGTGTTTAGCAAGTTTTTTTAGCCCTAATTTAGCGCAAATTTTGCGCCTTTTAAATGCGATTATGTTGACTTTATTTTAAGTCCCTCTTGCGCTATAAGTTTGACGGCCTGCGGAACCGAACATAACTTGCCCCTGTTTCGGCCGCGCGTTGCATAGCGCCATCACTCCCCGCGCCACGTTGCCCATCCACATAAACTTTACCGCCTACCACAACCCGCTGCCCGTCCGCGTAAACTTTACCGCCTCCTACACCGCGACCGCTGCCATCTATATAGAGCTGACCGTCGTCCGTATAGCGTTGGCCGTCCTCCGCATATTCGGCCGAGCGCCCCTTGTTTATATATTTTGACGGCTGGTTTTTGCCGCGTTTTTGTTTGGTATGGCGGTCGTCCGTGTCAGTATCAAGGCGCACCAAAATCACGTCTTCGCCAATCTTTGCGATACGGTCAATCGGGATAAAAATCTCTTCGGCCTTTTTGAAAATCTTTGACGCACCGGGCACCACCAGCCCCAAAACACGCCCCGAATCTTTGTCAAAAACAATGTCCGTTGCGCGGCCGAGGCGCCTGCCGTCGTGGGTATTAACAATCTCGCGCGACCGAATTTCGTTATAAGTTATCTCCATCTCACCCTCGCTTGCCAGTTTGCTAAATTATATGCCGCGGGGCGCACAAAAGTGCACAAAACACGAATAAAAGTGCGCACGTAAGGAAAAAATACATTTGTAAATTCGTGGCTTAGAACAAAAATTTTTCAAAAAAAGGAGGTATTAGTGGCGAACATTGTTGTAATTTGCGGAATAAACACCTCGACGCTGCCCAAATGCGGCGCTAAGGACCTTGATGAACTTATGAAAAAGGTAAAAGCCGGCGACGAAAATGCGCGCACCCAGTTTATAACCTATAATATGCGGCTGGTTTTGTCTATCGTGCAGCGCTTTAACGTCAACAAAAACAACATCGACGACATCTTTCAGGTTGGCATAATCGGGCTTATGAAGGCGATTGACAACTTTAACATCGACCTTGGCGTTAAGTTTTCGACCTACGCCGTGCCGATGATTATCGGTGAAATAAGGCGGTTTCTGCGCGACAACAACAGCCTTAAAATTTCGCGCAGCCTTCGCGACATCGCCTATCTTGCGCTTCAAGCCAAAGAAAAGCTTAACCGAAACGGCGCCGTTGAGCCAAGCGTTGAGATGATAAGCAACGAAATTCACGTGCCTATCAAAGACGTGGCGTGCGCCTTAGAGGCCATCAGCGAGCCCATCAGCCTTTATGAAACCGTCTATCACGACGACGATGACAGCGCGCTTATTATGGACCAACTTAAAGACACCACCACCGAGGACGCGTGGGTTGAACAGCGTATGCTTAAAGACGCGCTTGAAAACATCGGCGAGCGCGAACGTCAAATTTTGTTTTTGAGGTATTTTTGTGGCAAAACGCAAATCGAAATCTCAAACGAAATCGGCATAAGCCAAGCGCAAGTGTCGCGCCTTGAAAAAAGCGCCATAAGCCAAATTCGCAACATCACGGCGTAACTATACAACCTAAAAGCAACCCAGCACAAAATTTTTTGCCTACAAGCAAAATAGTATAATGACTTTTGCCTACAAACGCATCAATGCTATGGCTTTAAAGGTTGTGTACAAATTCTAAAAACTTAAAGGCCGTCAAAATTTGGCGAAAACATAAAAAATAACCGCACCAGTAATAGATGCGGTTTTTATGTTGTCAGTTTTTAAATTCGTTGTACATATTTAACTTAAAGTCAAACTCTTTTTAGCGTTTTCTAAAAGGTATTTGCTTTTTAATATTTACTTAAAAGGTGGAAGAATAATATCTAACTTAAAACTAACTTGCTTTTTTAATGATTTCTTTGGCCTCTTGCTGCTTTTGGTCATACTCTTCTTGGGTTATGGCGCCGGTACGCAAAAGCATATCACCATAAAACTCGTTACTGACCGTGCCGTTTTTGTTAACGTCGGCGCGTTTGAAGACCTTGGCAATGGTTTTAAAGAAAATTTTGGTGTCCATCGCTAGGCCGATTTTTGAAACATACTCTTTGTCATACTCAACCACTTGGTCAAACGTGATGTTATTGCGGCCGTTGACCTGCGCCCAACCGGTAAGCCCCGGGCGAACCAAACTGCGCGCGTTAAGGCTTTCTTCATCAAGAAACACGCACTCGCTTATCATACGCGGACGTGGGCCGATAATGCTCATATCGCCTTTAAAGATGTTCCAAAGCTGTGGGAGCTCGTCAAGGCTGGTTTTTCTAAGCGCCGTGCCGAACTTGGTTACGCGCATAGTGTCTGGCAACAAGTCGCCGTTTTCGTCAACCAACTTATTGTTCATCGAACTGAATTTATAAAGCTTGAAAGGCTTGTTATTTTTGCCCAAGCGCCACTGCGTAAAAATCACCTTTTTGCCCAGTTTTATGCGGACAAGGATAGCCACCACCGCAATTACTGGCGACAATATGATAAGCGCCAGGCCAGACAAAAGGATGTCAAAAAAGCGCTTAAAAAACATACTGTAAAGGTTTTTGCGATAGGTTTTAGGTGCGGCTTTTCTTTGAGTGTCGCCCGTACTGCTTTCATTTTCAGCACCACTGGCATCATCGCCATCATCCACGTTAGCGTCATCAGCGTCATCAATATCAGCGCTATCACTTTCAACATCAGTTGTGTCAGCGTCATCAGCGCCATCATCAACATCGGCCGCTGCGGTCTCATCAGTGCCATCTGCACCCGCCACCGTTACGTTATCGTCAACACCAACATTGGTATCGCCATTATCAATGCTACCATCCGTATTGGCAACATTGGCGTCATCAATATCATCAGCACCCGCCACCGCCATGGCTTCGCTTTCAACAACGACGGCGTTATCAATAATATTTTCAGGCTCTGTGCGCCTTGTTTTTTTCGTTTGTTTCTTACTCATAGTTTTTCACCGCGACTATTATACCACACCCGCTCGCCAAACGCAAGCCCAAAACGCTCCTACGCAAATTTAGGCAAGCGCTTTTTTAGTTTGTTTATTTGCCTTTACGTCAATTGAGCATTTTTAATCGCTGCATTTATGTAATTAGATGTTTTAAATTTAAGGCGGCCTTATGCATACTTTTTGCAGGCGACTACGCGTATTTAAGCATTTCTTTTTTTAGGTGCCCGATAATCTTTTTTTCGAGGCGCGAGATATAACTTTGGCTTATTTGCAGTTTGTCGGCGACCTCTTTCTGCGTCATCTCGTGGTCAGTGGTAAGGCCATAGCGCATGGTCATTATCTCCATTTCGCGCGCGTTAAGGGTTGAAAGCGCCTTTCTTAGAACCTGGCGTTCTATGTCGTCGTCATAGTCTTTGCTGACCTCGTCGCTGGGCGTACCTAGGCAGTCGGTAAGCGTCAGCTCGTTGCCATCGCCGTCCATATTAAGCGGGTCGTCAAGCGAGACCTCGCGCTTTAACTTGGTGGACTTTCTTAAAAACATCAAAATTTCGTTCTCGATACAGCGCGACGCATACGTGGCCATTTTTATCTGCTTGTCGCCTTTAAAACTGCCAACCGCCTTGATAAGACCGATGGTGCCGATGGAGATAAGGTCTTCCATACTTACGCCCGTGTTGTCAAACTTTTGCGCAGTGAAAACAACAAGGCGCAGGTTGTGCTCAATCAGTTCTTGCTTGGCGCTGAGACTGCCGTCCGCTAACTCTTTGGCAAGTTTTTGCTCCTCACTTACTGAAAGTTTGTCAGGCAAAATGTTTTGCCCCATCGAAATATAGTGCAGGCAGTTACTTTTCGCGCGCGTTTTTCGTATCTTTTCAAGCATTGCTTTTATCAAATTTAACATGGTTCACCTTCCTTGTTTCTTTATTTTTTTGGTAGCTTTTTGCCTTTTGCTAGGTGGCTTACCGCTTACAACAGCACAGTTTTCGCGTTTATCAATAGGTGCCTTAGCGCTTACAACAGCACAGTTACGCGTTTATCAATAGGTGACTTACCGCGTACAGCAGCACAGCCTACGCGTTTATCAATAGGTGGTTTACCGCTTACAGCAGCACAGTTTACGCGTTTGTCAAATTTATGCGTTTAACTTAGCATTGACGGGTGCAAAAGCGCGTCATAATGCGCCGCGTCGCTAAACTGAGAATGCGTAAGCCCTATCATCACTCTTGACACCGTGCGTTTGCCCGCATGGTTAAACTCAACGCGGTCGGGCTCAAAAACAAGCATCGGCTTGCCATCGCCACTAAGCGTTGAAAACTGAATAAAGTGCGCATTTTTAAGGCGGCGGTTTGGGTTGGTGGTCGCAGAGTTTAGGCTCGCCAAAAGTTCGTGAGTTAGGATGTTTTTAACGGCGTTCGTGCTGACAATGATAACAGGCAAGCCCGTCACGTGGTCAAACAGGCGGTTGCCACTGTCAATGAAACCGTCAAACTCAGCAGCCTTTCCACCAAGCGTCACCTTAACGCGGCCGATAAAGTTAAGCGCGTCACGTCGCCGATAGATAAACCGCGCAATTTGGATGGTCAGCGCCACATACACCGCAACCACGCCGATAATCAGGCCAAGAGGCACACTGGCGTCATACCCGCGCGCGATAAGCGAATTTATGTTCTGGCCAAACAGCCCGATAATGCCAATGCACGCGCCGCCCATCAAAAACGTAAAACTTAAAAACGTAATCAGCCCCAAGCAAAACCGCTTAAAACTTTTAAAGTTAAACGCGATTAAAAGCATAAAAATGCCCGTTAAAATCTTGATGAGGTATTGCCACGCCGCCCCGATTTTAACAAGCGGAAGCAAAACTGCTGCGCACGTACCCACCGCGCTTGACAGCAGCAGTACCCACCACTTGTATTTAAGCCGCAAGCACTTAGCAACGCACAACAGCAGCAAAAAATTGATGACCAAATTGTCTATTAAAACGTATTCAATATATATTTTCATATGACTATTTTACGACAAAACGCCGCCGCCTCCTTAAAAGAAAATTGCCCAACCCGCCACTTTTTTGGCGAATAGTTGCGCAATCTGCGGGTTTTGGAGGACGCCGCATTACGCACCCAGCAAAAACACCCCGTCGCTAAGGCTCCTCGCAATGACAATAATAATCAGCCGCATTTCAACTTTAAACTTTCAACTTTAAAAAAAAGCCCTATGCTTAACACATAGGGATAAATTTAATATTGAATATTTTGTAACCGCTTGCTAAATTTACAAAAACTGATTTGCTTTTTCAAACTGGTTAATAGGCTTATACAAAAGTGGCTTGCTTTTTTAGCTGGTTAAAGTTTATTGAAACTTGCGGCGCATAAATGGCGGGATGTCGTCATCGTCAACGGTAATTCGGTTGGTTGAAACCTCGTCATTTAAATTCGCGCTTGTGGTTTCTGGCGCGGTCTTTGGCTGGGCACTTTCGCTGTCGTCAAACAGTTTTGAGACGTTTGACTCGCTATCGCCAAACATTTTTACGCCATCGCCATCGTCGCCAAACATCTTAACGCCGCTGCGGCTTGCGTCTGCCCCGTCAGTTTTAGCGTTTAAAAAGTCTGCAAATTTGTCTTTATCGAAAATGCTTTCGGTTATCGGTTTAACAACAGGCGCGGCTGGTTTTTGCTCTTCGCGGCCTAACATATTGTCAAAATTGCTGTTTTGAAAGCCCGTTGCGATAACGGTAATCTTAATTTTGTCTTTATATTCTTCGTCGATGGTGGCGCCAAAAATGGTGTTGGCTGACGGGTCAACAACCTCTTTAACAAGCCGTACGGCCTCGTTAACCTCGTCAAGCGACATATCAAACCCGCCGCACACGTTGATGATAACGGCTTGCGCGCCCTCGATAGTCGTCTCCAAAAGTGGGCTTGCAACGGCCTGCCTAACCGCGTCAACATTTCGCCCCTCGCCCGAACTTTCGCCGATACCCATATGCGCAAGGCCGCGGTTTTTCATAACCGTCCTGACGTCGGCGAAATCAAGGTTTATTAGCGACGGCGTTGCGATAAGGTCAGCAATGCCTTGAATACCCTGACGCAAAACGTCGTCAGCATATTTAAACGCATCAACAAAACTGGTGCCCTTAGGGACAACCTGCAAAAGCCTGTCGTTAGGGATAACCACAAGCGTATCAACACACTTTGAAAGGTTTCGTATGCCCATCTCGGCGTTAAGCATACGCGTCCTGCCCTCAAACTCAAACGGCTTGGTGACAACGGCGATGGTTAAAATGCCCATCTCTTTGGCGATACTTGCGATAACTGGCGCAGCGCCCGTACCCGTTCCGCCGCCCATACCGGCCGTAACAAAAACAAGGTCAGTGCCTTTAAGTTTTTCGGCGATTTCGGCACGCGACTCCTCGGCCGCCTTTCTGCCTACCTCGGCATCAGCGCCCGCACCACGCCCGCGCGTAAGCTTCTCACCAATCTGGATTTGGTCTTGCGCGTTTGAAATCATAAGCGCCTGTTTATCGGTGTTGACCGCCAAAAACTTGGCCGACTTAACCCCCGCGCTTATCATACGGTTAATGGCATTGTTTCCGCCGCCACCAACGCCAACAACAAGAATTTGGCAAACTGGTGAAATATTTGAAAAGTCCATAAATTACTCCTTTTATGCAATACCGGCCGCGCGCTCACTTTAATGCGCAACCTTTGTTACCCCTTAGCTATGTTGATTTTTTGTTTTTATAGCCCGATTATGATTGCTTAATGCAGTGCCCGATAATTATCATAGGCCATAACGGAGTGCAGCGCTGCCCCCCCCGCTTATTCAACGGCGATGATATTAAGAAAGCCGTCGTTAATGTCAATGGCGATGTCAAGCAAGCCGACCTCTGACGACGAATCTGGCCGCGTAATGTTAGGCAAACTTGGCGCGATAAGCTCAACCTTTCTGCCTAGGCGCTTTGAAAAATAGTCTTTAATGCCCTTGATAAAACACACGCCGCCGCCCGTAAGATAAAGCGGAATATAGTCCGGAAAGTCATACTGGCAATTGTCAAGCGCCTTGTTAATGTATTTGATTATCATATCAAGACGGTCACAGACGATTTGGTTGGTGTCTTGCGCAGAAAACGGCGTCACGAAGTCTTTGTTTTGAATTTCGTACGTGTCTTCTTTGCCCGCCTTCCAGCTTATAACGGCCTTGTGTTTAAGGCTTTCGGCCTGATTAAATGAAATTTTAAGGCAGGTTGCAAGGTCGGCCGTGATGTAGCCGCCGCCCATCGAAAAGTTAGACAGATACAAAAGCCCGTCGCCGCGCGCAAGGCACACGTTGGTTGTTATGTACCCACAGTCAACCATCAGGCAATACCTATCCCTGACCTGCGGCTCAAACAAATGCAAAACTTCGGCAAGGCACGCGCTTACGTACCACGTGTCTTTAACGCCAAGTTCGCTTAAAATCTCTTCAATAAAATCAAGAAAATTGTTTTCAGCAAGGCTGTAACTTATAAGCCCCGAAAGGTGCTGGCACACTGCCCCGCGCGGGTCAATAACACGACGCCCGTCTTCAAGCGTGAAATACACTGGGCTGTTGTTAATAACCGTGTGGGTTGGGTGATTTTTAAAACTGTTGCCGATGTAAAAAAGTTGGTTAATTTCGCTGTCTGTTATGCGGCGCTTTTTAGGCAGGTTAAGTTTGACGTCTTTGCAAACAACGCTTGTCATCTCTCCTGGTACGCCAACAAATATCGCCGTGATCTTCTCGCCGCACGAACTTTCAGCATTCGCAAGCGCCAACGCGATGGCCATTTTGACCTTTTCAGGCTCGATAAACTGGCCGTTTTCAAACCCCGCATAGTCCGCCATGCCCCGACCGCGGATTTTAAAGGTGTTGTTAACCCCGCGCTCACCTATCAAAACGGTCATTGCTGATGACCCAATATCCAAAACCGCAACGCTTTTGTTTCCCATTTTTACCCCCAAAAGGCATACTCTTGCTATTTCAACTTAAATATACAATAATTTCAAGTGCTATGTCAAACATAATACATTATTATTTTAGACTAAAAACAAACTTTTAATATAAAAAACGGCCTTAAATAAAGCCGTTTTGATAAAGTTTAAAGTTGAAAGTTTAAAGTTTAAATTTTGATTTTTATTTTTTAATTCCGTTGACGGTGACTTTAAACGTCCCGGCGGCCTCGCCGTCGCCCCTGTTATAGCCCGACGAGACGGTTATCGTTGTGTTTTTAAGGTCTTCTTCGCTTAGGCCACTGTTTTGAACCTTGGTGTTATACACCTCGTATGCGCACACGATTTTGGCGCTTATGTTTTCGCTGCCTTCAAGGATGATTTTAACGCCGTCGTTGTTGTTAATGATGGTGATTTCTTGCTCGCCCGTTACTTCGTTAGTGCCGATATCTATTGACTTCAAACTGGTTATCGATATGTTAGACTGCTTGCCCATAACGCCCGCAAAAATGTCCGTCATAACGCTTGTTATGTGCGCGTTTGAAAGTTGGTCGCCCGCGCGCTTACCCTCTGGTATTGCAAAGTTTAAAAGGGTTGGAAAATTGATAAGATTGCTTGAAAAATTCACGTCGTCGCTTAGAATTTTAAGGTCGCTATCCAAGCAATAATAGGTTGACCCAACCTGCACCTTAAACACAGGCTGGCGCTCAACGATATAAACAATCGCCTTGTTAGGAAACTTGCGCTCCACCTTTACGACCTTAGCAAACGGATAGGCCTTTTCGATTTTTGCGATGTTGTTTTTATAGTTTAAAAACAGGATGTTTTTGCCATAAGAAAACTCGCCCGTTTTGATAATCTCGTCTTTTTTATACCCCTCAACCACCGAATTTTCGCTGGCTACTGACGAATAAACAACCTCAACATTTTTAAGCGAAAAAAGCGCGCTGGTCAAAACAACCAAAACAAAAATCGCCGCAATGATTGACAAAATTATAACAAGTCTTTTTCTACTTTTAAGCATACTTTCCCCTAGTAAAAGTGTATTTAAGCAACAGTTTTTGCGGCCAGTTAGCGCTAAACAATCGTGCTTTTCTTACCGCTTTTGCGATTGCGATGGTTTGGCGGGTCCCGCGCCGCCTCAATCGGTTATGCGCGCTATTTTGTATCGCCTTTAATCGGTTATACGCTCTATCTGGGCGCCAACGAGGTTAAGCTTTTCTTCCATCTTAAAGTACCCGCGGTCAACGTATTCGATGTTGTTTATAACCGTTTCGCCCCGCGCGCACAGCCCCGCAAGAACAAGGCTTGCCCCGCCGCGAAGGTCGGTTGCGTTGACCTCTGCGCCGCACAGTTTTTTAACGCCGCGAACAATCGCCATCCTGTCACGCACTGTTATGTTTGCGCCCATCTTTTTCAGTTCGGGCACGTGCTTAAACCGCGTCTCAAACAGGTTTTCGGTTATAACGCTTATGCCGTCACTTATCGCGCACATCGCCATCACCTGCGCCTGCAAGTCCGTAGGAAACCCCGGATACGGCTGCGTTTCGATACTGGTTATCGCCGCGGGTCGCGCTGTTGCTTCTATGCTTATTGTATCACGATTAAAATCAATTTTGCAACCAGAATTGCGCAGTTTATTGATTAAAGAAAAAACATTTTCAAAATTTGCGTTTTTAAGGGTCAGTTTTCCGCCCGTCATCGCCGCGGCAATCAGGTAGGTGCCCGTGACTATGCGGTCAGAAATCGGCTGGTATTCGCCCCCGCCAAGCGCCTCAACGCCCGTAACCACGATGGTGGAACTGCCCGCCCCAACGATGCGCCCGCCGATGCTGTTAATAAACGCCGCAAGGTCAACGATTTCGGGCTCTTTGGCCGCGTTTAAGATGGTGGTCGTGCCGCTGGCTAATACCCCCGCCATCATTATGTTTTCGGTGGCGCCAACGCTTGGATAGTCAAGGTGCACCACCGTCGGCGTGATTTTTTCGGCGTGACAGTCAATAAAGCCAAACTCTTCGTCAATGTTGACGCCCAGCGCTCTGAGCCCCGCAAGGTGAAGGTCTATCGGGCGGCTGCCGATGTCACACCCCCCGGGATACGCCACGCGCGCACGCTTAAACCGCGCAACCAGCGGCCCCAGCATAAAGATAGACGACCGTATGTCTTTGGCCAGAATGTGCGGAATTTCAAAGTTTGTAATGCTGCTGTTGTCAATAATCGCGTCGGTGTCAGTAAGCAAAACGCGGCCACCCATCGCGCGCAAAATGTCAAACATCTTAAATACGTCGCTTATGTGCGGGATATTTTTTAAAACTATCCTTTTTTCGGTAAGTATACTTGCTGCGATGATAGGAAGCGCGGCGTTTTTGCTTGTTTCGACCTCGATAACCCCATCAAGCCTTTTTCCTCCGTGAATGCGAAATTTGGTCATACTCGCCCCCACCTTGGTTAAACATTATTACACTTTATATTACTCCACCCCCCAACATTTTGACAAAAAAATAGAGGCCGCCCAGCCCCTACTTATTAAGTTTATCTTGTTCTTTTTTTAACCTTTTTTCGTCAATATAAACATAGGTATTGCTTTTATTAAAAGCATCTATCATCGCTTTATTTACCTTTTCGTTAAGCCGTCTTTCATCGCCCTTTAAGTCGCCAGTATTCTCAACATTAATAGGCTCTAAAATCTCTACATTAACAAACGGCTTTTTGCGCCCAAACAACTTATAAAGCCCTTTTGGTTTTCTAAAACTGAAAACGACTGGCGTAACTGAAACATTGTTTTTAACGCTAAATCTAAATGCGCCACTTTGAAAAGGCCTTATGCGCGCAAAGTATGGCCAAAGCGACCCCTCAGGATAAACCAAAAGATTTTTGCCCGATTGAAGTTCGCCATCAATACTTGAAATAAAGTTTCGGTACGCAGCCAAATCGTCAGGAATAGGCACCGCCCGCAAAGACTTTAAAATCGTTTTGATAACGGGTATTTGAAAATCGACTTTTTCTGAAAGAATATATGGTCTTTTAAACGGAAGAACATAAACGCTTAAAATCGCGCAGTCCATTATAAAGCAATGGTTTGCAACAAAAACTGTATTCTTTGCTTTCTTTAAATTCTTTCGCCCCTTAACTTTTGGCATATAAAACAGCCAAAGAGTTGGAAACAAAACAACAAACGCAAAACAATAAAACAGAAACGACCAAATCTTAAAAAACCAATTCTTCTTTACGAATTTATAGTTTTTGTCAACCTTATCCTTTAAAATCGGCTTGTTATTAACCAAGTTTCGGTTGGTTATTTTGGGGTCTAGTTCGTCGGCGTTTAAAAGGTCACAAACAGCCGAGTATGAAATTAATTCTTTAACCATTGTTTACCTCTATCTGCTCGCCCGTTTCGGCCTCAACATTATCTTTTTGAATAGCTTCACCAGTACGTTCAATTTTCTTCCAGCCAACGTTTTTAGAAACAAGCGCCGCAATTGCCTGATAAACAAACAAATTAATAAAAATTGGGTTTAACACAATGCTTTTAAGCATAAGTTTTTTGCTTACGTTAATGCGGTCACGCTCAACAATGAATTGAAGCATCGTATACATACAAAGTGCCAAATAATAAATCGCTAAAAACTCGCACAGGCAAATGGCCGCTGTTTCGCAAACGTCCATACGCTTGACGCAAAGCCCAATAATTATCATAACTATTAAACTAAGGGTGTAAAGAATAATAGTTGCGATTGCAACAACATTTGGTATCAATGCAAGTCGGTTTTCAAGAATGCCAATTTTGTTGCTGCCCTTTTGTTTAAAAGCCTTTTTGGTTTCTTTATTCATTTTTTTGCTTACGTCAAAATAGCCTTTACACCATCTTATGCGCTGTTTGTTTACGGTTGAAAGTTCAACTGGTTGCTCAACAAAAACCTCGGTAGACTCAACATATGCCACCTTATATTTGTTCATAGTAATAAAGCTTGAAAGTTCATAGTCCTCAGTAAGCGACGTAAACGGAAAGCCTTTAAACTCGTCTATAATTTTAGAAGAAATATAAAGCCCAGTTCCGCTTATAAGCATTGTGTTAAAAAGGCGCGTTTTGGCCTTGTTTTGAAAAGTATTGACGTTGCAAAACAAAAGCGACGAACAGCAACTTACCCAGTCGTCATTTATATTTGTAACGTTTTTATAACTCATTGCGATGTCAATACCCGAAAAGTACGCCTTGTTCATCTCTTCAATATAGTTAGGCGCAATCGTGTTATCTGCATCAATTATAAAAAACGCGTCATAATGCAAATCTTTGTTATAAATATCTTTTATAACCTCGTCAAGCGCAAAACCTTTTGTGTGCTTGTCTTCAAGGTCTTGCCTAACAAAAAAGTTATAGCCATACTTTTTGGTTAGGATATTTGTAAGGTCTTCTTCGGTTTCAGTTATAACATAAACATCAAAAAAATCTTTATCATATGTTTGGTCTTTAAGACTTTTTAAAAGCCCTTCAATAACCGAACTTTCATCTCTTGCTGGAACCAAGATGGCATACTTGCCCTTTTTATCCGTCTCTTTAAAACTTTTAGGCTTTTTAAACCCAAACAAAATGTAGAAAAATCTATATGAAAACAATGCAAGACTAACAAATATCATTATCATTGCAATGCTGTTTATTAAATTAAGTACTGCTGACAAATCCATACAATAATTATTACCTTAACTATTAAAGTTAATTATGATTATATAACAATTGTTTATACTTGTCAAATTAAAAACGTAAAGTGAGAAAAATGTTGAATTTTGTCATATGAGTTTTTGATATGCCCAAATTTTATGGCGCGTATTTGAAAGTCGCACTTATACCTCAATTTTTGACGCGCGGGCGGTAAGGATTTGGTTTATAAGGTTTTCGTTTTCATAATAAACGTGGTCGCAATCTTCTAAGATTAGCTCGTTTTCGCTGGTGATGTCGTCTGGGTTAATGATATACGCCTTGTACGCCGCGGTCACGTTGCTTTTAAGTGGCTCAGGAAGGATTTGGCTTAGCGCATTAACATACTCTTTTAAATCAGCATTAGACGAAACGTTGTCAAAATGGCAAAAATGACCGCCACCGTTAATTCCATTAAGATACTCCATCAGTTCGGCATATGGCGACTCTATCTTGCCCTCAGCCCACAAATCCCACATCTTGTTCCACTGTAAACTTTCTTTTGTTAACCCCTCGGCAGCGGGCGAAACATCCGCCGCAGCCTTTTTCTTTTTTTTAAAAATCTTAAATATGCACATATCTCTTCCCCTTTTGCGCTAATCTAATTTAACCAATCGCATCAATTTTTGCGTCCCCAATCTTTCAATTAAATGCAATCGCGCCTTTCTATCTACCTAAATTTTACTCTAACCGCCGCCCCGCCGTCAAGCAAATCGACCGCATAAAAGCCGCTACTCAAAACCTAAAAAAGGTTTTTGTATAAAAAAGCGCAAGTGGCTGTTATAACCACTTACGCAAAAGCAAATCTTCTTTATTTTGCAAGTTCTTTAAATGCGCGGCTGTGTTTTGTAAGAATTTCGTTCGCAACCGCTTTAAGTTCTTCAAGTTCAATATTATGCTCGTTTTTTTCATTTTTTTGAACCAAAGTCTTTAAATTTCTTTTCATATTATCAGTCTTATTATTTACTTTTCTTTTCATACCTAAATTTTACTCTAACCGCCGCCCCGCCGTCAAGCAAATCCACCGCATTAAAGCCGCCTTTACCCAAAACCTAATCATCAAAAAACGCATACCGATTAGGGGGTATGCGCTGTTTTTTAATTGCTTAATGTTATTGAAGTTTTTTGCCACACTTTTCGCAGAATGAGTCGCTGGCCTTATTTTCATTGCCACACTCGCAAACGATTTTCTGTTTAGCGCCGCACTTAGAGCAGAAACTTGCGTTCTCTTTAATTTTTGCACCGCACGCCACGCACGTATGCCCCGCCTGCTGTGCCTCGCCGCCATTTTTAGCGCTGTGAATTGCGTTAACGACGCTTGGTGAAATGGTGTCAACGCTCTTGCCAATCGCGCCAGCAATACTTGGCGTAATGGTCTCAATGCCCTTGCCAACCGCCTGCGCGCCACGCACCATAATTGGCTCTGCTACGTCGATTGTTTGAACGCCCAACTCGCTTATGTCTTTGCCCGCAACGTCAAGCGTCTCTTTTTGAAGTTTAACGCCCGTTTTGATAATGAATGGTGAAAGACCAACAAGCGCTCCCCACAAGCCAAATGCAAGAACAACAACGCCGCCAAACGTCACAAAAATGCCTTTCAATGGTGGGTCATTATCTGGGATGGCAGGTTTGTCAGCCATAGTGGCCTCGCCATTTTCAACCTTGCTCCACCACTCATCATGCGCGATTTTGTATTGCGCCTGTTGCGCATTATAGTCTTGCCTCCACGCCTTAATTTGCGACGCGCCCAAGCAAATAACAACGATGCCCACAATCATAACAACCATCCCAATAATCGCAATGGTTATTGATAGTTTAGGGCTGCGCTTTTTCTTTTCCGCCCTCGCCCCGTTTTCATATTGTTTATCCATACCTTCTCCTTTGAATTAAATTAACACAAATATTATACCACAAACCGCTTAGATTGTCAAACAATTCACCAACATTCCCAGCCAAGCCCGCTTGCTTATCCCTTCACTTTTAACGGCCTAACCGCCGCCACACAAAAAACGCATACTTTGTATGGTATGCGTTTTTGTGTGTTAAACATTTTTTAGTGAGTTTAAACGCTGGCGTTTGCAAAATCTTCGGCGACCTGAATTTTTTGCTTAATTTTGCTCATATCAACAGTGTCATAGCGGAAATTCATTTCATATGACATCCTTGAATTTTCAATAACAACTGCTTGCAGTTCGGCCGAAATTTCACAGTAATTATACTTCACGTATTTATATTCTTTTGTAATTTCAGCATTAATGTAACAATGTTTTGTGTCTTTATTGAAATAAATTGAAACGTTAAAGTTGCCATCCTCGTTTACGCTGCCCGAAATAAGCAATGCGCTGGTGTCAAAATTAGGGCTTATTAGGCCGATTATACCAATAACTGCCTTGTCTGACAAATAAACACATGGCCTGTATCCAGTGCCATCCGTAATTTTTGGGGTTGAGCCCTCAATAACATTGCCCTTGTTGTCAAACTGCTGAGATTCATAAACCCTAACCGTTCTGCTGCGAGTTGCTTCGTCACCCGTGCCAGATACTTCAATTTTATCATACCCAAGGCAATAATAGTCAGGTAAATCGTCCTCGGTATAAAGATATGCCCATTTGCCCGTTTCATACTCACCCATTTTAACATGGTGATTTTTTTCAGAGCCAATAAATGGCTGACGAATTTTAACGTCTATTTCAAGGTTGTTAATGCTTTTATCGTCATACATTAACTTTTTTTCGGCCATAGTAAACACGGTCAAGGCCTGGTCAGCCGTCAAAACAGTTGCCCCTTCCTTAGTGTTTTCTTTACCCCCAAGCAAACTGCCAGCTTTGCCATCATCAGTACCACAGCCGACCAGCAAAACGGCGCTTAGCGTTGTGACGCAGGCTACCAAAACTATCGCAAGCGTTTTCAAAAACTTTTTCATTTTGTTTCCCCTTTTGTTTGATTTAAATACCCCAAATCCCCGCCGCATTATACTCACGTTTTTGGTGAATAGCACCGTCGCGTTATACTCGCATTTTTGGTAAATAGCACCGTCGTAACATACTACTCATTTTTTCGACGAATATCCCCATCGCGTTATACTCGCTTTTTCGATGAATAATACCGCCGCATTATGCTCGCTTTTTCGGCTGAATTGGGTCGTATTGATATTAGTATAAATCTTAGCATACTAAGATGTCAAGTATTTTTGCAACTTTATTAATATACTAAGATTGATGATGTATTTTTCACAAAACCTTAAATATTTGCGGTTAGAGCGCGGGTTGACCCAACCCGAGTTGGCGGCCGCCCTGCACGTCAGCAATGGGATGATTTCGTTTTGGGAGAACGGCAAATACGAGCCCACGGCCTCAAACATAATCACCATCGCCGACTTTTTTAACATCACAACCGACGACCTTTTAAAAACCAACCTCGCCTTCTGCTAGCCCCCATATTTCAATAGCAAAACAAAAAAACAGAGCATTTTCACCCTGTTTTTAACTACTCTTTTTACTAGTCGGCCGTTTTTGCCATATTGATAAAATTAAAATCGCAGCAAATATGCGCAATTTACGTTAGTTCTTTGTATAAATAGGCACTAAAAAAATTCATATTCAATTGTTCAATATAAAATTT
>CAVCHC010000022.1:0-20003 GCA_963602035.1 Acutalibacteraceae bacterium
TATAATTATTGCGTTTTTAATTTTAGTTGCATTAATTTTTGTTGCCCCAATAAATCAGTTGGCGTTGGCAGATACTGCGTCAAGCGAGGTAAAAATCAACATTATTTCGCCTGAATTTACGGGAGAATGGGCGTATTCATTTACGCCGTTTGACGACGAGGCGGGTGCAAGAATGACGGGCGCAAGTTTTAAACCTACCACCAATGCGGATGGAAGTTTTGATGCCACAATCAATTTTGAAACCAGTCAGTACATAACGCGCTCGCTTAAAATGAACTTAGATTTTTGGGCATATTTTTCAAGCAAAAAACTTTTAAATTTGACGTTTATTTTAAAGGGTGAAACGGTCGCGGGAGAAAGCGTAACCCTTTCAAAAATCGTGGCTAGTGACGTGCTTAAACAAATGCTTTCAAAAACAATTGGCGAAAGCATTGACATTTCGAGCGACGGGTACGCGTGGAACCACATTGCCATTCCGCTTAATATTTTTACGGACGAAAGTGGCAAGTTCTTGGCGGGCGAGGGCGTGAAACTAAGCAGCATCACCGTCAAGTTTGATTCAACAGAAAAGGCCGAAGACACCGATTACAGCAAGGTTTATCTTTTTGATGCTTGTGTGACGGCGGGTGCGTTTGATGACGTAACCGTACGCGAAAAACAGGCGTTCAGGCTTGTTAAATTCGATTTTTTGACGGCGGCGCAACTTAATAACGTTTATCTTGGCGACACGTTGACGCTTAAAACTCACCCCGCGATAATTAAGTATGCGTGGATAGGCGAGACCAACGTTAAAGAAAATATCGCCGCTTACACCACGCGCGCGACGGTTATTGATGATGACGAAAACGAGACCAACTGGGATTTTAATTCAACATTTACGTTTGATACCGAGGGGCGCAGCATCGTTAAATTTGAGATTTTAAGCGGCTCTACGCAGGTGTTATACGAGGCGTTTACCCTTGATATCGCGCAGTTTAGGGCGATAACATTCGTGTCTGGCCTGACGCAGTTTGTTGAAGGGAAAACGGTGCGAATTTATCTTAACAAAAGCCAAAAACTGACCGCGCTTGATAATGTTAAATTCAGTGTTACGGGCGATTGTGCGCGCATAAAGGCAACTAACGTGGATGAGATGTATGTTGATGTTGAGTTGCTTACCTCGGGTGATTTTACGCTTACCGTTACGGGCAAGGGTTCGCGCGAGAATCAGGCGGAGTTTAATATTGACCTTTCGCGAGACTACACGGTCACCAAAAAGCAGACGGTTGACAACACGGGCAAGATTGTTGCGCTTTGGGTGGCACTGGGCTGCTTTGCGGCGGTCGGACTTGGGTTTGGCATAAAAGCGATAGTGGACGCAAATAAATATAAAGTAAGGTAGTGGGTATGAAAGATTACATTTATGATGAAGTTGACGACTTTGGCGGCGAGAAAATTCCGTTTGATTTAAAGCCGATTTCGCGTACGCGCGTTGGGCACAAAACGCCGGTAAACAGCGCGGCCGTGACCAAGAAAACCAAGGTTTTGTCTATCATTTTGATGGTGTGCGTGGCGATAAATCTGGCGCTTGGCGGGCTTATTGTAAAGCTGATTATCAACACCAACGTTACGCCGGTTATCAACAGCCCAACCATAAATATCACGGTGGATGGAGACAATACGGTGGCGGCGGCGTCAACCAAGGGCAAGCTGTCGGCCGTGTGTGTGTCGGCGGGGCTGAAATCGGGCATAAGCGATGTAGATTACAGCAACTTTTTCTCATTAGCGTCGCGCGGGGCGGGCATTGTTACCGGCCTTGACAAGACGGCGGGGACGGCTATCATCACCACGTGCTATCACGTTATTGAGAACTATACCGACGAGGTGTACGTCTTGTTTTATGGGTCATATGCGCCAGTTAAGGCCACCACGATTAATTACAGCAAGACTTACGACATCGCCGTTTTAAGGGTAGAGGATAACGAGGTTAAGGCCAGTCCGTGCGCGGTGGCGGAGATTGCGGACAGTTCGGCCGTGGTTGAAGGCGAGCCGGCTATCGCGATTGGCAACCCACTTGCGCTTGGCATATCAGTCAGCAGCGGAATTATTAGCGCACCCGTGAATGTTATCTCGATTGAGGGCATAAGCACGCGCGCGATTAAGGTGGACACCCCTATCAACAGCGGTAACAGTGGCGGCGGCCTTTTTAACAGCAAGGGGCAGCTTATTGGCATTGTTAACGCGAAACTGGTTGACGAAAAGATTGACAACGTTGGCTTTGCTATCCCAAGCAATGTTGCAATTGGGCTTACTAACAGCATTGTTAAAAATGGCAATGCTAAGCCGCGAAAGGCCTCGCTGCCGTTTACGTATTCGGTTTTAAAAACGGGCAACAGTATTGACGAAACGGGCAAACTTGCGCAAACCATCGTTGTTGACACGGTTAAAACCAGCGGCCTTGTGGGCGTTGGATCTACGCCAGATATTCAAAGCGGCGACGTTTTGGTTTCAATCAAAATTGGCGAAAAAACCATTATGATTGACAACTTTTATGACCTAGACGACCAGCTTTTTGGCCTTGATAATGGCGACGTTATTGAGCTTACCCTAAAACGCGGGACTAGCGCGAATGTGACGTATTCACTTAAAATAACGGCGATAACTTATGTGTAAAAGCGTGGGTTGTTTTGGTAAATTTGTTTAAGGCAATTTGTTTAACGGCGGGTATTCAAACCGTGAGGCCGAGGGTAAAAGGCTTTATTAATTTAAAATTGGTTTGGATAAATTTTTAACGGTGACATATTTTCAATATATGGCCTATTGTTGCAAAAACACTTGCAAACGTGCCCAATAAAGTGGTATAATTATGTGTAAGTAGGCGCGCGGTGACGTTGCGCATTTTATGGAGGAGTTTGATATGACAGAGAAAAAAGTTAAAGCAATTCTTGCTAAGCAGCTTGGAGTTGACGTAAACAAGATTTCGGCTGACACCAATATCGCAACCGATTTGGGCGCTGACAGCCTTGACCTTGTTGAAATCCTTATGAGCCTTGAAGACGAGTTTAAGGTTTCAATCCCAGATGACGCAATCCCAGGGATTAAAACGGTAGCCGACCTTTGCAAGTATATTGACACTGCTGGCAGCTATTAATATTTGAAGTTGACGTTTGTCAAAAAAATATGGTTGGAGATATTCTTCAACCATTTTTCTAATCAGTTTTTTAGCGGTTTAGATGGGCGCGTGGTTAAGGATAGAGTTTGAGTAGGCACGTGGTTAAGGATAGGGTTCTGGCAGGCTAAGTTAAAGGATAAAGTTTTGGCAGGCGAAGTACAAGGATAAAGTTTGGGCAGGCGTGTGGTTAAAGATAAGGTTTAAGCAAAAGGGGTAAAAGGCAATTAAAGGCCTGATGGCAATTGAGAGGGGGAGCGATGAAGAAGTTTGATTTGGTTAGGCTTGTTAATGCGGATGCATATGATAAAAATGGGCTTAGTAAAGACTTGCGCGGGATAGTGCTTGAAAGTACGTTTGACGAGGCGAAAGTGTTGTTTTTTAACCCGCAAATATTGGGCGACAGGGCGGTGGTGACCGTTAGCTGCGGCGATTTGGTTTGTGAAACGGCTGCATTGCCCGATGGAATTAAAGACGAGTTGGCGCGCGCGTGCATTAAAAACGCTGATGAAAAAGACCATTTTTTAAAGCCGAAAATTAAGTATCTTGATACGGTGCGGCTGCTAGTTGATAAAGAGCGGTATAACAAACTTGGGGCGTTTAAGGGCGCCGAGGGGTGCGTTGTTGACGAGATGATTATTGACCGCTTTGTTTTGGTGGACTTTACGGATATGGATAGCAATGGACGGGTGCTGGATGACTGTGTTCCTATCAAAATCGAAGATTTAGAAATTATTTAAAAGGGGCGGATGGCCTCTTTTTTGTTGCTTTGAAATCGCTCCGCATTTAGTGGGGGCAAAATTGCGGATAAAAAAACTGCCGGCGGGGCAGTGGTGATGTAAATAAAAGCAGTATGCTGCGACAATGTAAATAACAAGCAGTATGTTGGGATAATGTAAATAAAAGCAGTTTGCTGCGATAGTGTAGATGAAAACAGTATGATGCGGTAGTGTAAATGAAGGCAGTATGCTGCGGTGATGTAAATAAAAAAGCCGTACGCTGCGCAATTTCGAACGAACGCACCGAAGCGGTAACACAAGCAGCCAACTCCACCAAAGCTTCCCTATGGCACATAAAACTCAAACTTAGTGATGCTGCCGTCAGGCTCTGACACGGTTCATAAGAGGTTTATTGCATAAGACCTTGGGCTCAACATCGCTTGCTTTGTTCGGCCTTCCATACGCGCGCCCTAGAAAGGCGTTCGACCCCTGCTAAGCGGATTTCAGGGAACAGGGCACCGCTACCTCCCCATCTAGTACGGCTTTGAGTATTATATCACAGTTTGGCGCGGGTTGCAACAGTTTTTGATTAAAAAGTTTGCGTCTTTGCTAAGGTTGTGGTATAATAAGAAAAAATTGGTGGAGAGAAGTTATGGGGTCAAACGCTGAAAGATTTATTAATTGTTATAACGTTTTGGATAAAAGTTTAAGGGATATTTATAATCTTAAACCAAATCTTACGTTTTCGGATGTTATAAGAAAGGCTGCGTCGGTCAATTCGGTTATCAAAAAATATGAGGACGATATTATTGACTATGGCCGTCTTAGAAACGCGATTGTTCACCGCAGCGTTAGTGGTGAGGTAATTGCCGAGCCGCACGATGATGTGGTTTTAAAAATCGAGGCGATAACAAGGCTTATCACCACGCCACCAAGAGCGATGGACAGTGTGGTTAATCGTAAGGTATTTTGCGTTACAGCTGACACTCCGCTTAAACTTGTTATGTGCGAGATGTTTAAGTCGGGCTATTCAAACGTGCCTGTTTACAGCGGCAACACGCTTTTAGGCGTTATAACAAGAAAGATGATTGTTGAGGCGGTTGGAGAGCAGTGCTTGAATAACGAAAGCATCGACAACTTTTTAAAGAAAAAGGTGGTTGATGCGCTTGATTTAGAGGGCATAAGCAATCACTATGAGGTTGCGCCATCAAGCATTACGGTTGACAACCTTTTGTATATGTTTCAACAAAACCGCAAACTTTCAACGGTTATTATCACCAAGTCGGGCAATTATAATGAGCAGCCTTTGGGCATAGTTGTTACGGCTGACACAATTGATATGCAAACAATTTTGGATAATTATTAATATTTTTATGACTGGCGTAGCGATTTTGCGTGTTTTTGGTTTAAATCAAATGTAATAACAGCAAAAATGCAACAAAAACTGCAAATTGGGGCGCGGGAAGCTGAAAAAGTGGCATATTTTTGCAAATTTGTGGCTTTATCGGTAAAATTAATGCGCGTAAATAATTGTAAGATTAATAAGTGTTAATTGTGAAAAATTGAAAAATTGATACGAGCAGATAATTTTGTCATGTTAAATTGGGCAATAATAAAGAGGAATTTATGAAGTATAATAATGAATGGAAAGATTTTGAGGTGCTAAGCACTGGCGGCGGCGAGAAACTTGAACGCTGGGGCGACGTATATTTGCTAAGGCCAGACCCACAGGTTATTTGGGAAAGCGAAACTAATCTTAGCAAATTTGCTAAACTTAACGCAAGGTACCACAGGTCAAGCGAGGGCGGCGGTGGCTGGAAAATTGTGCGTCCGTTTAAAGAAGAATGGACGGTTGGCTGGCGCAATCTTAAATTTTTAATCAAGCCGATGGGGTTTAAGCATACGGGGCTTTTCCCTGAGCAGGCGGTTAACTGGGCAACGATGATTGACCTAATTAAAAACGCAAATCGTCCAATCAATGTTTTGAATTTGTTTGGTTACACGGGCGGGGCGACGGTTGCGTGCGCTAGCGCTGGGGCAAGCGTGTGTCACGTTGATGCGGCTAAAAATATGGTTGAAAGATGTAAGCAAAACATAGAACTTTCGGGGCTTAAAAATGCGAGTGTAAGATACATTGTTGACGATTGCAGAAAATTTGTTGAACGCGAAATTAAGCGTGGCAAAAAGTATGACGCAATCATTATGGACCCGCCAAGTTATGGCCGCGGAACCAACGGCGAAGTGTGGAAACTTGAAGACAATCTTTTTGAGTTTGTTAAACTTGTAAGCAATGTGTTAAGCGATAATCCGCTTTTTGTTTTGATCAACAGTTATACAACCGGGCTGGGTGGGCAGGTTATGGAGAACTGCCTGAGGCTGGCGATTGATAAAAATGCAGAGTGCGAGAGTTATGAAGTGTGCTTGCCATGCAAAGATGGGCTGTTTTTGCCTTGCGGAAATAGCGCGATTATGACGTTTAGAAATGCAAAAAACACAGCAAAAAGTGCAAAATAGAGGTTTTTTTGCGTAAAAAGTGGCAAAAAAATGAAATTGAAGAAATTGAAATTTGGGGCTTGAAAATTGCTGAGTTGTTTGGTATAATATCTTATGAAAGGAAGATGTATGGAAAATTTAGAAATTCTTTATGAAGACAATCACGTGTTGGTTGTTAAAAAACCGCAAAATGTGCCGACGCAGGAAGACGAGTCAAAAGACCCTGACCTTCTTAATATGGTTAAAGGCTATATAAAGACATCTAAACACAAAGAGGGCGAGGCGTACGTTGGCTTGGTGCATAGGCTGGATAGGCCGACGGGAGGCGTTATGGTTTTTGCTAAAACAAGCAAGGCTGCGTCACGACTTAGCGAGCAAATTAAGTCTGGCGAGATGGAAAAAACCTATTACGCTGTAACGCGCGGGGTGCCTAAAATCAGGCATTCAGTTTTGGTTAACTACCTTAAAAAAGACACCGAAAATAACAAGGTTTCGATTGTGCCACAAACTACCGAGGGGGCAAAGCGCGCCGAACTTGAATATTGGGTGATTGACGAAAGTGATGGGTATGCGCTTGTTCAAATTAAACTTAAAACGGGGCGCGGGCATCAAATTCGCACGCAGCTTAGTTATATTAAATGCCCGATTTTTGGCGACCAAAAGTATGGCGGGGCGGATATGCCAAAGGCCAACCTTAACCTTTTTGCGGTTGACCTTAAATTTACGCATCCTACCACCAAAGAGCGTATGACGTTTAGGTGCTTTCCGCCAGAAGACGAAAATATGTGGAACAAGTTTAACCTTGAAAAGTACCTTGATTTAAAAGTTGACCATCTTGATTAATTAAAAAATTTGAAAAAACCGCTTAGAAATTTCTAGGCGGTTTTTAGTTGTGGTTATGGTTTTTACCCCCTCTGCTTCACTGCGTTCAGCACCTCCCCCAAGGGGGCGGAGCTTGTTTATGATTTAAGTTGGTGGCGGAATTTAAGGGGGCGGAGTTTGTTTATGATTTAAGCCGAGGGCGGAATTTGAGAGTACGGGTAGGGTTAGCGGGTGGTGGTGGAGCCGAAACCGCCCGTGCGCGTGATGGTTATTGGCGCGTCATCTTCGCAGGTTAAGAATTTTGCAAAATAGCCTTGGCCAACCTTTTCGCCTTTTTTAATCGTGTAATCAGCGTCATTAATGTTGTATAACAAAAAGCCGAGGTTGCCATCGTTGCTTGGGTTTTCGTAATAATCGTTTTCAATAATGCCGACCCCGTTTGCAAGCAAGATTCCGCGGGCGGCGTAACTGCTGCGGGTGGCAAGGAATAGGCCTTCATCTGGCTCAAACTTTGCCTTAACATTTGTCCAGACGCAGGTAATTTTGCCAGCGGGCAGGGTAACATCTGCGGGCGCAAAAAAGTCATAGCATACGGCGGTTTTAGTTCCGCGGTAAGGAAGTTTGGTATCTTCGGTTGTGTATTTTCTAAACTCTTTTTTAACTTGTTCAAATTTTCTCATAGTGTCCTCTTTATGCTTTTTAAATTGACAATTTTATTAGTTTTTAATAAATACTTGGTTTATTTAAAAATTTTTCACTTTTTTAATACTTTTATTGGTGTGTTTTGCGCTTTTTAGTCAAAAATTAGTAAATTTTAAGGCAAAAATGCGCAAAAACTGCAAATTTGCCTTGAAATGTATTAAATATTAATTAAAAACGCGAATTTATTTGGCTTTGCTTACTGCTACGCTTACTGCAACGGTTGCGCCAACGATAGGGTTATTGCCCATACCGATAAAGCCCATCATATCAACGTGGGCTGGTACGCTTGACGAGCCCGCAAACTGTGCGTCGCCGTGCATACGCCCCATAGTGTCAGTAAGACCGTATGAAGCGGGGCCGGCTGCAACATTGTCTGGGTGAAGGGTGCGCCCTGTGCCGCCGCCTGAGGCTACGCTGAAATATTTTCGGCCGTTTTCGTGCGCCCACTTTTTATACGTGCCTGCAACGGGATGTTGAAAGCGGGTAGGGTTAGTGCTGTTGCCCGTTATTGAAACGTCAACTTTTTCAAGCTGCATAATAGCAACGCCTTCGCTTACACTGTCGGCGCCATAGATTTTAACCTTGCTGCGAGGGCCTTTTCCAAATGAGCGCGTACCTACAATTTTAAGCGCGTTTTTAGCGAAGTCGAACTCCGTTTGAACGTAGGTAAACCCGTTAATTCGCGCGATGATATAGGCTGCGTCTTTCCCAAGGCCGTTTAAAATGATGTTAAGCGGCGTTTTTCTTACCGTGTTGGCGGTGTTGGCGATACCGATTGCACCCTCAGCGGCGGCGAAACTTTCATGGCCCGCTAGAAAGCAAAAACTTTTGGTGTTTTCGTCTAAAAGCATATGCGCAAGATTACCGTGCCCAAGCCCGACCTTTCGCACGTCGGCTACCGAGCCCGTAACGCAGAAGGCTTGCAGTCCCGCGCCCAAAACAACGGCTGCGTCTTTGGCCGCACGAATATTGCGTTTGATGGCAACGGCCGCGCCACAGATGTATGCCCAAACGGCGTTGTCAAAACAAATCGGCTGAATAGATTTGACGATACTTGCGACGTCAACCCCCGCGTCTAGGCAGATTTTTTGCGCCTCTTCAAGGCCGCTGATACCGTTTTGTTTTAAGAACTTTGAGATGTTTTCTTGACGTTTTTCTTTTCCTTCAAAATCTATCATAAATTACTCCTTTCGTGGGTCAATAAACTTGACACCCTCGTCAAACCTGCCGTATTTTCGCGTGTTGTCTTCAAGCGCTTTTGCTGGGTTAACACCGTCTCGAATGGCGGCCATCATCTTGGCGATGGCAACGTAAGTGTAGCCGATGACCTCGCCGTTTTCGTCAAGCGCAAGTTGGGTTATGTAACCCTCGGCGGTGTTAAGATACCTTACGCCCTTGGCTTTGGTTGAATACATGGTGCCGACCTGACTTGAAAGGCCTTTGCCCAAATCTTCAAGCCCCGCGCCGATTTCAAGCCCGCCCAAAGAGAAGGCAGACTGACTGCGGCCGTAAACGATTTGCAAAAACAACTCACGCATAGCAACGTTAATAGCGTCGCAAACGAGGTCAGTGTTAAGCGCCTCTAATATAGTTTTGCCTGTTAAGATTTCGGCGGCCATTGCGGCACTGTGCGTCATACCGCTGCACCCAACTGTTTCAATAAGCGCCTCTTCAATAACGCCGTTTTTGATGTTTAGGGTAAGTTTGCACGCGCCTTGATGAGGAGCACACGTCCCAACGCCGTGGGTAAGGCCAGAAATGTCAGCTATCTGCTTGGCGTGAACCCATTTTCCTTCTTCGGGGATAGGGGCGTTTTCGTGCCTTGCGCCCTTAGCAATCGGGCACATAGATTTAATGTGATTAGAGTATTCCATTTGGTTCTCCTTTAAGTTAGTTTACAAATTAAGTATAACACTTTCGCGCGCATTTAACCAAATAATTTGGCCGGCCTTTTAAAATAATCGAGGGTAGTTTTGATGCGTTTTGTTGTAAATATTTGATGTAAATGATGGGTGAGGGCAGTGCGTATTAAAATAAAATGGTGGGTGGTGGCGGTGCGTAATGAAAATAAGATGATGGGGGAAGTCGGTGTGTATTTAAAATAAACGGACTTTGCGGGCAATTTTGTTTTGAAAATCGGGCAAACTATGATAAACTGAGTTCAGTGGGAGAAAAATATGGCACAGGTTAGTGAGTATTTAACAGCAGAGGGCAGTTTTGCGCTTGAAATGGACGAAAAGCGCTCGCGTTTTATCGCCGTGGTGACGCACGTTGAGTCTATGGCTGACGTAAACGATTTTCTTGACAAACTTAAAAAATCTAATAAAGACGCCAAGCACGTGTGCTATGGCTATTGTCTTGGGGCAGACTCTATGACGGCCAAAAACAATGATGACGGAGAGCCAGCGGGGTCAGCGGGGGCGCCAATTAGTGACGCGCTTGCTAAGATGAAACTTACGGATACGTTGGTGGCGGTTGTTAGATACTATGGCGGTATTCAGCTTGGCAAATCAAGGCTTTCACGGATGTATTTTAACGTGGCGTTTGAGGCGCTTAAACAGTGCAAAAAGGCGCGTATGGTTGACTGCGCGATTTATGCAATGACTTTAAAATACCCTGATTTTGTCCCTGTTGGCACGTATTTAAGAGACAACAAACTGCCTATAATTTCGGCCGAATATGGCGACGTTGTAAGCTTGCGGGTGGCGCTTCCTAGCTATGACACGGATAGGCATATAAGCGAAATCAAAACGCGGATGAGTGAAGAATTTATGTTTTCAAAAATCGATAGTGAATTCTTTAAGATGGACTAGATGGGCAAGATAACTTCAATCACAACACAAAAAAATAAGTCACGAGTTAATCTTTTTATAGATGGCTCGTTTTTTTGCGGGCTAATGGCCGAAACGCTGATGGCTAATCACCTAAAAGTTGGGCAAGAGGTTGATGAACTTGAACTGGCCGACATTATAAATGAAAGCGAAATAAAAAAGGCGCAAAACTATGCGTTTGGGCTGGTTGCTAAAAAGCCGTATACTAAGTTTGAGTTAATTTCAAAACTTAAAGCGCGCGGGTATGATGGGCAGATTATTGACGCGGTTTTGAAAAAACTTGATGAATATGGGTTTGTTGATGATTTGGCATACGCAAAGGCTTTTGTTACGTCTGGCGGGAATAACTCTAAGCGTGCGCTTGAACAAAAGTTGATGCGAAAAGGGGTAAAAAGGGCTGAAATTGAAATTGCGGTAAATGGTCTTGAAAAGGGGGCTGAAATGGGTAAAATTGAGGCAATTTCCGCAAAATATATGAAAAATAAGGCTAAAACACGTGAAAATTTTGAAAGGCTTTATCGCTATCTTGCGGGCAAAGGTTTTGATTTTGACGCGATAAGTGCGGTGGTTAATAAACTAAAAGAGGGGACTAACGATGAAAGTTGGGATTGATTTGGTGCGCGTAGAGCGGTTTGAAAAAATGGCAGATTGCCTTGAAAAACAAACTAAGATTTTTAACGCAGAAGAGGTTGAATACATTAAGTCTAAAAAAGGGGCGGATGTAGCAAGTTTTAAAAAATTTGCGCCTGTTTGTTACACAACGGCGGGGCTTTATGCGTGTAAAGAAGCGGTTTTAAAGGCGTTGGGCGTTGGGATAAATAAGGGGACAAGCCTAACCGACGTCTTGGTTTCGCATGATGAGATGGGCGCGTGCGTAATATTATTAAAAGGAAAGGCAGAGGATATTTTTAATGCTGGCGGGTATAGCGAGATTAGCGCCAACATTAGCCACGATGGCGACTATGCGACCGCTATTTGCGTTATAAATTAACAATTTAATAGCAGCCAAAGGCGCGGGGATGGCGATGAAAAATTTTGTTAGTTTTGCTACACGCGGGGTACGGTGACTTAAAATTTTAACAAAAAACGCAAAACTGAGGGGCTGGCGGTAACAAAAATGGCCAAAAATGCCAAAATCGGGCTAAAAGTGTTAAAAATGTGATGCAAGGGTATTGACAATTTGGGGGTTGTGTGGTATATTTATTGCCGATAAAAAGGAAATAAAAGTGCAGGTTTAAGGAGGAAAATTATGGATAAAAGATATAATAATTCTTATTTAAAAAACCTTTATTTAGACGAACTTAGCAAAACTATTGGCGAGTATCAAAACTTGACCGACCAACTTAACGATATCGTTGGCACGGGCAAGGGCTCGATGACCAATCTTATCAACCAAATCAATGCGCCAATTGCGGCCAATTTGGATGAAGACCTTATCGCTGAGCTTAAAGCTAACCGCGCTGAGACTCCATTTGAAGTTGATTTAAAGGACCCTAAGCCTATCGTTAAAGCGTTTGCAAAGATGAACAGGGCAAATCAATCTTGGCTGCTTGACCAAGAGGGCGATAACTATAAGTTTATGGCGCTTAAAAATCTTAGCGAGCAAACAAGGTATCTTCGTTCGTTTTTGGTTGAAGCGGGCAAAGCAGTTAGTTATGATGAAACCAAGCCTATTGCAGATTTAGTTACGTTTTTGTCAAGCACGGATGAAGTGCTTTCAAAACTTAGCGAGCAGGTTGACAAAAACAACAACACGATGAACGTTGATGTTGATTTTTGGAAAAACTATTCAAACTTTTTAAGCGGCGAGATTAATGCGCTTAAAAACAGCATTGTTCGCGGCGAGATGGCACGTGCGGTTGCTGAAAGCGTTGAAAAAGACGAGGCTGCACCAATTTTTGTTAACACTAACACTGCTAACACATTAAAAAAGGCGCCTTTTGTTGCGCAGAACACTGCAAAAGTGAACAACGCAACTAACACGACGGCGAGCGCTGCGGTTAATAACGTTAATGTTCAAGCAAATAATGTTAAGGCTGATGCACAGGTTTCAAACGTTGCTGCTGAAAAGGCGACTGCTAACACCGAGGCAAACGCTGCTGCTGAAAATGTGGCTGCTAACACTGAGGAAAACACTGGCGATGCAGGCAAAAAGGCTAAAAAGGGCAAATTTAAAAAGCAATTAAAGGCTATTCTTGCGGGCGTGCTTTGTGCGGGCTACGTTGCGGGCGCTGCGTTCCTAGGCAAGGCGTGGGGCAAGGCTACGGCTAAGGCAGAGATTGACAAAAAGGATGCACAAATCGGTCAACTTGAAGACAAGCTTGACAATGTTTATGACAAAAATGGCAACGTACGTGAAGAGTTTGTTATGAACACCGAGACGTACAAAAAACTTTTAGAGCAGTTTGACTATAACAAATTCCAACTTGACCTTATTTCAAGCGAACTTGTTGATGCGAAAGAAGAGTTTAAATATCTTTATAGCAAGGTGTTTAACAAAAATGGCGATATCCGTGAAGACTTTATCACGTCGTCACCACTTTATCAACAACTTGTTGAAGATACGGCGCGTCAGGTTGAAGAACTTCAAGCCGAAAACGCAAGGCAGAAAGCTGAGTATGACGACCTTTATAAAAAGTATGAGGCTGCGCTTAAAAATGGCAACAACAGCGATCTTATTGCTGAGCTTGAAAGTCAACTTAAATCTAAAAATGACACGATTGGTTTGATGCAGATTAAGATTAGTGGTCTTGAAAATGATCTTAAAGACAAAACTAATGAATTGATGAACTTGCAACGTAAGTGCGAGGCGCTTCAAAAGCAAATTGATGATCATCAATGCGAAAACCAAACTGAGTTAGTTAAGAAACTCCGTGAAGAACTTAAAGCAAGCCAAGAGCAAACCGATGCTGCGAACGCACGAGCTGACAAGGCCGAGGCGGATAGGCAGGCGGCTGCTGCTGAGGCGGCTAACGCGAAGGCAGAGGCAGAGGCTGCTAAGAAAGACAAGGCCGAAGCAGAGCGTAAAGCGCAAGAGGCTGCCGAAAAACTTGCAGAGGCAGAGCGCAGGGCACAGGCTGCCGAAGAGGAAGCGGCGCGCGCTAAGGCTAATGAAGAAAAGGCCTTAACTGACCTTGCTAACGCTAAGCAGACTATAAGCGATATGGCTGAAATTATCAAAAACTTGCAAGACAAGCAAGCGGGCAGCAATGTAAGCGACGTTAAACCTTCTAACCCTGGTGGGGCGTCTCACGTTACCGATAAAGACAATCAAGAAGAAAACGATAACGACGAAGGCCATATCAGCGGAAAAGATAATCGCCCAGAGTTTGGCAACGAAAGCGGCAGATAATTGCTGTTAAATTGTAAATGTGGCATTAAAAGTAACAGCAAGTGGCCGTGAACTAAACACATAAATTTAAAGCACATCAAATTGGTGTGCTTTTTTTGTGCGCTTGATAGAGTCAAAAAGGGCAGCGATAGCAAGCGGTGGCAGGGTTGCGATGTGTTAAGGTGAAGGTAGTGGTGGTAATATAGTGTGACGGTGGTGGCGGAACGATGTGTGAGTGATGGTGCGGTAATGCGGGGTGGAGGCGAGGTAGTGAGGGTGATGAAGCGGGATAATGTGCGAGTGCTGGCGCGGTAGTGGGGGTGATGAGGCGGGGCTTTGTTAGGTTTTGTAAGGGATTTTTGGTTAATGGCGGGTTTAAAATTGACAAAATTTTGATTAAAATATATAATGAATATATGAGAATGAATTTTTTAGGTGGCGGCGTGGTAAGCGGTGCGATTGGCGGGCAGGTGCTGGCTGGAAGGGTGGCGTTTAACATTGGGGCAACGCCGATTTATTGGTATGGCATTATTATGGCCGTGGCGATTGCGGTTGCGTTTGGGCTGGCGTTTTTGCTGACTAAGCCGAAAAATCTGCCAAAAGACGCACCAGTTGATGTGTTTTTGGCGATAGTTCCTCTTGGGATACTCTCGGCGAGGCTGTTTAGTGTGCTGTTTGAAAGCGGGACGACCATCCTTGACTTTTTTAAGTTTCGCAATGGCGGTATGAGCATTATTGGCGCGCTGATTGGCGGCGTTTTGGGCATTTTCATTTTGTGCAAGGTGAAAAAATATAAGTTTTTGCAGATATCCGACCTGATAGTTCCGTGCCTTATTTTGGCGCAGGCGATAGGGCGATGGGGCAACTTTGCTAACGGCGAGGTGTATGGCTGGCTGGTGACTGACCCCGCGCTGCAATGGTTTCCGTTTGCGGTTAACGTTGACGGGGCGTGGCATCTGGCGCTGTTTTTCTATGAATTTGTGTTTAACCTTTGCGGGTTCGTTGCGCTTATGCTTATCTATTTCAAGACCAAAAAGACGGGGCTTGCGACGGCGGTTTATCTTATGATTTATGGCGCGGTTAGGCTTGTGCTTGAAAGTTTTAGGGACCCTGAGTATATATTAAGGCTGGGAGTTTTGCCGATTTCGCAGGTTTTTGCTGGCGTTATGCTGGCGGCGGGGGTGGCGCTTTTAATTTACGTTTTAAAGAGGAAAGAGGATAATGAAAAACAAAAAAACTGAGTTTACTCAGCAAGAAGTTGATAAAATTGTTAAAGAAATGCTGACTGAAAGCGAGATGTCGGCCATACGTCAGCGCGAGAAAATAAGCGAACTTAAAGCCGAGGTGTTAAGGCTGCAACGGGCGGCTAGTGAAACCGAGAAGCGCGAGATAGAGATTGCCGACGCGATAGACAAATACAAAAAGCGCAATACTTACCTTGAAAATATCATCAATATGCGTTTTGACCTTGAAATTTCGCGGCTTGAAGCGATTAAAGAAATCTTAGAAGAAGATTTTTGCGACTATGACAAACTGGTTAAAGAGAAACTTGAAGCCGTTATAGCGTCAATCAAGGCGTTTAGCAATGACATAACTGAGGTTGAAGAGATTGCCAAAATTGAGCCAACCAAGCCGATGGAGTTAAGCGAAGACCTTGACAAGCGATATATGCAAATTCTTTCGCTTTATAACTATACGATGGCAAACAGTGGCACAAAAAAGCGCGGCCGACCTAAAAAGGGCGAAAACGACATTGAAACGTATCTAAGCGATGTTAAGAAAGAGAACGACAGCAAAGAGCATATTGAGCCGTTTGACTTTGAAGAGGCCTTGCATCCAACTCAGTCGCTTGAAGAGATTATGAATGATTTGTTAAATTAAAAATTTGTGAAAAAGGTCTTTGTCAAATTGATAATTTGTGAAAAAGGCCTTTTTGAAAAATATAATATTATTAAAACAAGCAAATAAAACACCTCCTTGTGGTATGAAAATTCATATTTCAGGAGGTGTTTTTTAATAAAAGGAGGTATAGAAAATTGCAAATTTTGATGGCTTTTACGCAAAAGTGTAGCAGGTTTTGCGCAAAATGGCTAAAAATTAAGTTTAAACCAACTAAAATGCCGTCAAAAAATGCAATATAAGCGGTAGATTAATTGAAATAATGTGAAAAAATGAAATATAAGCGGTAAATTAATGAAAATTAAATAAATTATTGCAATTTTTATGTGAACTGTTAAATTCGATTTATGCATTTTTGGGTTGCTCTGGTACGTCGCAGATGATAACCTCGGTTGTAAGCATGGTGGCGCACACGCTGGCCGCGTTGCCAAGTGCCGAGATTGTGACCTTGGCTGGGTCAATAATGCCTTTTTCAAACATATCGCAAAAGCACAGGTCTTTGGCGTTGTATCCAAAAGAGGGGTCGTTTTGCTCTAAGATTTTTTGCGTAATCACGCCGCTTTCAAACCCCGCGTTTTCAAGAATTTGCTTAATTGGCGCAAAAAGGGCTTTATACACGATAAGTGCTCCCGTTTTTTCGTCGCCGCTCAGAGTATTTGTATACTCAAACAGGCGTGGGGCAGTTTGCAAAAGTGCGATACCACCGCCCACAACGATGCCTTTTTCGGTGGCCGACTTGGTGGCGCTTAGGGCGTCTTCGATGCGCAATTTTTTCTCTTTCATTTCAACTTCGCTTACGGCGCCAACCTCGATGACCGCAACGCCCTCGCTAAGTTTTGCAAGTCGCTCGGTTAGGTTGGTTTTTTCATAGTCGTCTGCGGTGTTATTTGCAAGCGCTTTAAGTTCGGCGCAGTGCTTTTTGATGGCATCTTTTTCGCCCGCGCCCTCGATAATTGTGGTTGTGTCTTTGCTGATTTTGATGGTTTTTGCGCGGCCTAGGTCGTCAATGGTGACGGTTTGTAAGTCGTCGCCGGCCTCGGTGCAAACAAACTTAGCGCCCAAGCAAAGTGCGAGGTCAAAAAGTGTGTCTTTGCGCTTTTGGCCAAACGATGGCGCCTTAACGGCCACGCAGTTGAAAATACCGCGCATTTTGTTTAAAACGATGGTGGCAAGCGCGTCACCCTCGATATCGTCGGCGATAACAAGCAGTGGGCTGCCGGTTTTTGACACCTGTTCAAGCACGGGCAAAATCTCGGCGATGGCCGTAATTTTTTTGTCGCACACCAAGCAGTACGGGTTAGAAAGCGTAACAAACGGCGCGTTTTCGGTGTTCATATACGGGCTGATGTAGCCGCGGTCAAACGTGATGCCCTCAACAATTTTTAGGTTGGTTTTGGCGGTGTTAGACTCTTCGATGGTGATGATGCCATCGGTGCCGATTTTGTCCATCGCGCAGGCTATGATTTCGCCGACCTCGTCGCTGCCGGCGCTGATTGCCGCAACCTGCCTGATTTCGGTGTTGGTTTGGATGGGTTTAGCCATATTTTCAAGCGCGTGCGTTACGAACGCGGTGGCCTTTTCAATGCCGTTTCTTAAAATGATTGGGTTGGCGCCGCTGGTAAGGTTTTTAATGCCCTCGCTTAAAATGGCGTGCGCAAGAACGGCCGCAGTGGTTGTGCCGTCGCCCGCGGTGTCGTTAGTTTTGATGCTGACCTCTTTTATAAGGTTGGCGCCGACGTTCTCAAACGGGTCGTCAAGCTCGATTTCTTTGGCGATGGTGACGCCGTCGTTGGTGATAAGCGGGGTGGCATACTTGCGGTCAAGCACCACGTTTCGGCCGCGTGGCCCAAGCGTTATTTTAACCGCGTCTGCAAGTTTTTTGGCGCCGGCCTCTAAGGACGCACGCGCTTTGTCTGAAAATTGTAAGATTTTGCTCATGTTATTCTCCTATTTTTGCTAAGATATCGGTCTGGCGGATGATGACAAGGTCTTCGTCTTCAAACTTAAACTCGATGCCGCCGTATCTGGTATACATTACGCTGTCGCCAACTTTAATATACATTTTGTTGGTCTTTCCGTCCGTTTCGCCGCCGTCACCCGCGAAGATGACTTTGCCGATAGCGGGGCGCTCGCCGCTGGCCTCGGGCAAGATTAGTCCGCTTTGGGTTGTTTTTTTGTGTGGCAGCGGACGGATAACCACACGGTCAAAAAGTGGTGTTAGTTTCATTTTGTTTCTCCTTTTTATTAAGTTTAGCCAAGAAAATGCGGCAGGTAAACTTTCGCACGTAACAGAAATTGAAAAAGGCCGTCGAGTTGTAGCATTTTTGAAAAAATGTTGTCATAAACTTGGTTAAACGCTAAATTCAATTTATCATAAGGAGAGGCGCGTTGCAAGAAAGTGTGACAATTCTTAATTTTAAAAAGTGGCCGAAGCCGCGAAAAATGCTGGCAATTTTGCTTGCAGCTATTTTTCTTTTTATTTTGATAATTGGCGTCATTATCGCGCTGTCAGTTAACTCTAAAAAATATTATTTTGCTGACGAAAAGCAGCTTTATGTTTATTATGCTGACATAGAGTCAAGCCTTGTGCGCGCCAAACAACGGGCGAGCGAAATTGCGTCGGCGGGCGGGGCAGGTGTGGTTTTAAGTTCGGGCGAAAAATTTTATATTTGTGCGTTTGTTTACAGCAATGAGGTGGACGCGAAAACAATAAATGAACGCAACAAAACCAACTTTCCTAACTCGGGCGTGCTGGTTAAAAAAACGCAAAAACTGACATCCAGAGCGAAAAAAGTGCTTAAAAACGATGAAGATGCACGTAACTGCGTACATTTGCTTGAAGATTTGTTTAACAAATTTTGGGCACTTAGCGTTGAAATTGATAAGAATAACCTTGGCGAAGTTAAGGTGTTTAACACGGTGTTTAGTGAGTACGAAAAGGTGGCTGAAAAGGCCAGTGCTATGTCTGACATACATTCGATAATTTCTTACACTTATGACGATTGCGCAAGTGTTTTGAAAGACTTTTTAAGTAAGGCAGACACGTTTACAGAGCGGAGTAGTGGCGTTAAAAAATTGTGTTTTGAGATGATAAAAATCTATAACAACCTGGCCGACGTTTTAAATAATCAATAATTAATATAATTTTTCGTAAAAATCAAAAAAAACGGACAAAGAAATTTAGAAACCTAACTGTTAGCAATCAAATAATTAGGTTGCTGACAATTAGCAATCAAATTGTTAGTAACCTGATAATTAGAAACCAAATAATTAGAAATATAATAATTAGTAATCGAACAATTAGGTACCTAACGATTAGTAATCGAATAATTTGCAACCTAATAATTAGAAACCTAATAATAAGAAATCTAATAGTTAGCAATTAAATAATTGGGTATCAAAAATTGAAAAGCAAAAATTTTTCGGTGGGGGAGGCGAGAGTGAAAGGGGAATTTTTAAAAACCTATTAAATTAATTTGCAAAATTGTTAAAATATGGTAAAATAGTATCGTAAGAAACTATCGATGGAGAAACAAAGGTGGGACTGTTTAACTGGCTGATGAAGGGTATGGGTTTTGAGGGCGACGAAGAAAATGCTGCGCCTGACAAAACCGAGCCGCGCAAAGAAAAAAAGAAAAAACGAAAAAAGGATAAAGAGGCACAAGAAGAAATGAACAATTTCATAAATGACAATTCGTATGCGTCTAACCCTGACCAGTTTAACACGGCGGGGCGTTTTGATAATGGCGCGTCTTATATGGGTCAGCAAAATATGGGCGGTTATGGCACCAAAAACGTTGTGTTCTTTTATCCAAAAAATTATCAAGAGGTTCAAAAACTTGTTGACTATTTAAAGCAGGGCGAATCGGCCATCCTTAACCTTGATGGCATTAGTGATGACGAGGCGCAACGTATGCTTGACTTTGTAAGCGGGGCGGTTTATGCGCTTAACGGAAGCACGCAAC
The DNA here is from genome assembly GCA_963602035.1 of Acutalibacteraceae bacterium. Classification (GTDB taxonomy): domain Bacteria; phylum Bacillota; class Clostridia; order Christensenellales; family UBA1242; genus UMGS2070. The sequence goes on from CAVCHC010000022.1 coordinate 19,911, forward strand.
GAGTTTCGGGCAACATCTTTTTGCTTACGCCAGAGGGGCTTAATATTATGGTGCCTAATGAGAATACCGATAAAAACTAATATTATGTTTTAT
>CAVCHC010000023.1:0-15869 GCA_963602035.1 Acutalibacteraceae bacterium
GTTGAATTTCTTATATCAGTATACAGTATTTTATAAAAATGTCAATAGCAATTTAAGCGGAAGTTTGAAAACTTAGATATTGGTGGCGATTTGGTGCGGTCATATGGCAAAACAAATAATAATTAATAATTAAATTTATTTTTTTATTGCAATATTTAATCAACAATTTTTGTGAAATAAAAAAGCAAGCGCGTACTTAGGACTTGCCTAAACCATTCGCACTTGCTTATTATAGTATACCACCAAATTTGCAAAATTACAAGGTTTGTAAACAAATTATTTGTAAAAATTTTTATTATTTGCGTTTTGTACGGGTTTTTATTATTTGCGTATTGATAGTATTGAAAATTAAAGCAGAAAAATGTGTTGTAAATTAAAGCAGAAGAAGGCGTTGAAAATTAAAACAGGAGGGGGATGTTGCCGTAAATGCAGAGGCGGAGGATGCCGACGAGGACAAGGTGCATGGGGTAATAAAGATAGAAAAACCACTTCATCCATTTGGCTTTGCCTTTCTGGCCGTTATAAAGCTTTAAGAATGGGTAGACCAGCAAGACGCCGATTTGCGCGAGGGCGTAGGTTTTGCTTACAAAAATGAATGAAACCAGCGAATATACGGCCACGCATACCATCATTGCTATCATCTGGTTTTCGAGGTTGCCGCGGTATTTGTGCATAAACAGTATGGCAAAAACGGCGATGCAACTCCAATCGGCCGGGAAGGCGCTTATAATCAGCAGGGCGATAAGCACGTTTTTTAGCCAATCTTTCATGGGCAGTTTGGTGTCTTGCATCCACATAACAACGACGGCGATAAACAGGGGATACATAACGCTTGTTTGGTTAAAAATGCCCGAACTGAACGGAATTATGCTTATCCCAAACGCAAAGCAATACGCAAAATGCGAAATCAGCGCGAAAATGCCCAGGCGCAGCATATATTTTTTAACGTTGCGCGTGTAATGATAGCCCTCGCACACGAAAAACCACATAATTGGCGCCGTAAGGCGCCCTATAAAGTGAAGCCCGATGGCGGCGGGCTCAGCGGGGAAGCCGGGGTAAATTAAATCGCAAATGTGGTCAAGGGTCATCGCGATAATAGCAATCAATTTTAGATGATTTGCATTCATGCTTGGTTGTAATTTTAGATGATTTGCATTCATGCTTGGTTGTAATTTTACCATTTTTTGCTCCTTAGTAGCCGTAACGCGACTTTTAATCACTAACTCAATTTTTAAATCGCTAAATCAATTTTTAATCGTTTAATCGCCTTATTATATCATAATTTTTCATTCTGCAAAATATTTATGAAATAAAAAAATTGAACAATTTTTAGTTTTATGCTTGAAAAAATTTTTTGTTTTTGATAAAATACTTGCGTCAATGAGTAACAGAAATGTGTAAGTCCAGTTGATTACTGGGCTTGCACATTTTTTGTTTTATGGCAAAATAAGGAGATTTTATGGAAGAAGTTAAACAAAATAAAATGGCGGTTGAGCCGCTTAAAAAACTGTTTTGGAAAATGGGCTTACCAATGATAGTTTCAATGGTATTACAAGCGCTGTACAATGTTGTTGATAGTGTTTTTGTTTCCAATATGCAAGGCACAGGTGTATTAGCAAACGAAGCACTGACTTACGCTTTTCCAATTCAAATTTTAATTATTGCAATAGGCGTTGGAACAGGTGTTGGATTAAACGCATTGCTTTCAAAAAGCCTAGGTGAAAGAGACAAAGAAAAGGTCAACAAAGTTGCTGGGAATGGGATATTTTTGGCGCTTGTTATCTATCTTGTATTCTTAATTTTTGGGCTTACCTGTTCAAATTGGTTCATTTCACTTTTCACAAAAAACGAAGAAGTCATCAAAATGGGTGGAAGCTACTTAATGATTTGTAGCAGTCTTTCACTTGGAGCAATTGGCTTTGCAATCTATGAAAGATTTTTGCAAGCAACTGGAAAAACAATGTATTCAACAATCGCCCAAATTTCTGGTGCAGTTATAAACATTATATTTGACTACATTTTCATTTTTCCACTTAACATGGGCGTTGCGGGTGCTGCTTGGGCGACCGTTCTTGGTCAGTTTGTTTCGTTAATTATTGCAATGATTTTGCATTATACAAAGAATAAAGAAATCAACGGAAATTTAAAGTATATCAAACCTAGTGGAAGCATAATCAAAGGAATTTACTCAATAGGGATTTCTGCTGCCATTATGCAAGCCCTGCTTTCAGTTATGATGGCTGGAATGAATATTATTTTGGGTTCAGCAAATGCAAACCCAACTGTTCTTGTCGGTTCATTTGGAATTTATTATAAAATTCAACAAATAGCATTATTTTCTTGCTTTGGACTTTCAAACACTATTATTACAATTTTATCGTTTAACTATGGAATGAAAGATAAAGAGCGTTCAAAAGATTGCATAAAGTATGGAATTGTTGACACTTTTATTGTTACGGTTATCATAACAATATTGTTTGAAATAATTGCAAACCCGCTTTCAAGATTGTTTGCACTTTCTGGTGGTTCGTCAAGTGAACTTATTTCAGTTTGTGAAAAAGCCACAAGAATTGCGTCTATTGGTTATATATTTATGGGATTTAGTGTTGCTGTCCAAGGTATATTGCAGGCGCTTCGCTATGCATTTAAACCATTTTTAACTGCGTTACTTAGACTTGCAGTTTTTGTATTCCCAATAGCATACTTATTTACCTTATCTTCAAATGTTGTTGACTTGGTTTGGTGGACATTCCCAATCGCAGAGGCATTAACAGCAGTTGTTTCATTATTTATTTTGAAAGATGTAATGAAAAAGAAAATTGACACATTAGAAGAAAAACAAATTTCAGGCGACAACCTTATCATCACAATTTCAAGAGAACACGGAACAAGGGCTAAGAAAATTGGTAAAATGCTTGCAGAAAAACTTGGCATTAAGTTTTATGACAAAGAACTTACAATGCTTGAAGCAAAGAAAAGGGGCCTTAATAAAAAATATATAAAAGAAACCGGTGATGAAGATGGTTATAACGCCTATCTTTCACTTGACGCAAATAAAGACTCTATTATTGCGCAAAGTGAAATTATCACAGAACTTGCAAGCACAGAGTCGTTTGTAATTGTTGGTAGATGTGCTGACTATATTTTAAGAAATCATAAAAATTTAGTATCAGTATTTTTGTATGCTGATGAAGAATTTAAGATAAATAAAGTTATGGAAATGTATGGTGATACAAAACAGCAAGCAATAGAACACATTAGGAAATCAAATACTGCTCGCAGCACATATTATTCTTTGGTTGCAAATAAGGTTTGGGGCGAAAAAGAAAACTACAATCTTTACATTAATGCCAATGACACCGAAGAAAATATAGTAAAACAAATAGAAGATTACATTCGTTCAAAAAAATAAAAAACTGACATCAATAGACATCAAATGTATCAGTTGTAGGCAGCGTTAGTTAAAATTAGGCCGATAGGGAAAATTTGTCCTTATCGGTTTTTTAATGTAAATTAAAGGGTAGTGGGGGTCTTTTTCCCTACTTATACTTCGCTTAATGCAATAAAAAAATCGGCGCGAGGCCGATAGGGTGGTAGGGACAAGTGGACTCGAACCACCGACCCGCCACTTATACTTCGCTGCGCTTCGTGGCGTTCGTCAAGCGATTGCTTGACTCGGCATCACGGTGGTGCCTAACAACTGACCTATGTCTTTGTGATATAGAATTGTAGTTTAAAAGGTAGTGGGGGTCTTTTTCCCCCACTTATACTCCGCTGAATGTAATAAAAAAATCGGCGCGAGGCCGATAGGGTGGTAGAGACAAGTGGACTCGAACCACCGACCCCCACCTTATCAGGGTGGTGCTCTAACCAACTGAGCTATGTCTCTATAACTAAAAAGGACTTAGATAAGTCCTTTGTTTGGTGGAGAATATCGGAATCGAACCGATGACCTCCTGCTTGCAAGGCAGGCGCTCTAGCCAGCTGAGCTAATCCCCCAAAGCACTAAATGCTTTTATATAATACCAAACCAAAGCGCGCTTGTCAATGGATTTTCAAAAAAAGTTGAAAATTTTATTAATTTTATGCTTTTAATGATTGTAATGTATGCAAGCCAATACAGTTAAAAAGAAAATGACCCCCGCCTTGCAAGCAGGAGGCCATTTTTATGTAATTAAAGTTTGATTTTTTCGAGCAGGGTGTAGAGAGTGTTGATAATAAATGGGGCAAGCAGGATAAGGATGATTGAGAAGAGCATATCGCTTAGTTCAAGTGGCACAAGCATAAAGAAGCTTGGAAGGATAAGCATCGCCGCAAAGCACAATATGCTCATCGTTACAAATAGTGTGCCCGTAAGGGCGTTGAATGGTTTGCAAAGCCTTAACAAAAGCGCAAGACCTGTAAACGTTACAACTATCGTCATCATCGTGGTTAAAACCGCGCTGCAATCAAGCGTGCCCTTGGTTATCCAAACAAACGCATAAACCGCGCAGCCGTTTAAGATAAGCGTAATTGCGCCCGGCAAGGCGTTTTTGAAAAGGTTATAGATAAATTTGCCTTGTATTGGCTTGTCATTAGGCAAGAATGCTAAGAAGAAGCTTGGTATGCCAATAACAAACGTTTCAAGCAGCAAGTTGTTAACCGTTGAAAGCGGATAGGCCTTGTTGATAATCAAGATAAAGATAGAGAAGAAGATTGAAAACAGCGTCTTCATAAAGAACAAGCTTGACGCCTTTTGGACGTTGTTGATAACGCGGCGCCCTTCGATAACCGTCTCAGGCATACTTCCAAAATCGCTGTTTAAAAGCACCATATGGCTTACGCTGCGCACGGCCTCGGAGCCATTTGCCATCGCAATCGCGCAATCTGCCTCTTTAAGCGCAAGAATATCGTTGACGCCATCACCCGTCATTGCAACGGTGTTGCCACTTGCTTTAAGCGCCTTAACAAGAATTGCCTTTTGGTCAGGAGTAACGCGACCGAAAACCGTATATTTATTAGCGGCGGCGATAACTTGTTTTTCGTTCATACCTTCAAGGTTGATAAATGCCTCAGTGTTATCTACGCCAACGCGTTTAGCGATTTCGGCAACTGTTAGTGGGTTATCACCTGAAATGATTTTAACCTTAACGCCGTTTTGCTTAAACCATTTAATGGTAGACACGGCCTCGTCACGAATACGGTCTTCAAGAATCATAAGCGCAACGGGGATTTTGTTTTGTGGAACATTGTCTTTTACAATCGCGGCAGGTGAGTGCGCTACTAACAAAACGCGGTAACCATCTTTGGCGTATTGCTCAATCATATCAAGCGTTTTTGCGTCTTTAAGTTCAGGCATAACAAACTCAGGCGCGCCCAAAATGTAAGTGCCTTGACCCTCAAACGTTACGGCCGAAAGTTTTCTTTGGCTTGAAAACGGAAGGGTGGCGGTTGGCTTTAACTCTTTGTTATAGCCAAAATAGTTAACAAGCGCTTGGCTTGTTTGGTTGTTATCAGGAAGAGCGCTAAGCATACTGCCCATCGCGCGCTTTAAGGTAACATCGGTGTTGTTTAACTGAATGCAGTTATACACCTTCATCGTACCGTCAGTTATCGTGCCCGTTTTGTCAAGACACAACACGTTTACGCGCGCAAGCATTTCAACGCAATAAAGGTCTTGAACCAACGCCTTTCGTCGCGCAAGCTTGATAACCGAAACGGTAAGCGCAACTGATGAAAGCAAGAACATCCCTGACGGAATCATACCAACAATCGAGCCCGCGGTTTTGGTAATCGTGTCAACCACCTTGCCTGACGTTGTTGGTGAAAGGCTTGCCATATAGTTGTTGATATACATCAAAATGGCGATAGGGATAAGGATAATCGAAATAACCTTGATGATAAGTTTAAGCGAACTGAAAAGCTCACTTTTTGGCCTTTTATATTTTTTGGCTTTTGCAGAAAGCTGTTGGATATATGTGTTAGAGCCAACCTTGTCTGCGCGGGCGTAACACGTCCCTGAAACAACAAAGCTGCCGGCCAAAATAGTGTCGCCAACCTTCTTTTTTATAGGCAGGCTTTCACCGGTTAAAAGGCTTTCGTTAACCTCAATCGACCCGTCAACAATGGTGCAGTCTGCAACAATCTGCTTGCCCGTTGAAAGCAAGATAATATCGTCTAAAACAACTTCTTGGGTTGAAATTGTGTATTCAATACCATCCCTGATAACTTTAACGACGGGGGCGGTTAACAAACTTAGTTTTTCAATAGTGCGTTTTGCGCGAATCTCTTGAATAATACCGATGGCGATGTTTGCCACGATAATAAACATAAAGATGCAGTTGCTCCACGCGCCAACTACTGCTAGGCTTATAAATATCGCGATACATAGCAGGTTGAAAAACGTGCAGATGTTTTCAACAAAAATGCTGCGGTAGGTTTTAACGTTGGTGTTAGGCGTTATGTTGTTTAAGCCTTTTTCGTTGCGGTCAGCCACTTGTTCAAGCGTAAGGCCGTTTTTAAAATCGGTTTTAATTCGGCGAACGCGAACGGGTTTAACTTCAACCTCCTTGCCTTTTTTGGCCTTTTTTGGCGCGTTGTTTTTAGCAGCAGTTTTAGGTTTTTGCGTCAATTCTTTTTCAAGTTTCACGGCCTTTTTAGTGTCAGCAGGCTTAACCTTTTTAGCGTTAATGAACCCTTTTTTATCTTCAATTTTTTCGCCCATTTTTGCGGGGTCATTTTTTGTGATGCTGTCTATCGCTCTTGCGTCCGCGGTGGGCTGGGTAACGTCAGGCTGCGTATTTATGGCTGAACTAAGTTGAGATTTAAGTTTGTCTTTTTTAAGTGCCATATCTTCTCCAAATAAATATTTAATACAAAAACACTATACATTAATTTTACGCGCTTGTCAATTTTAGTTTAACCACAATTAGAAAAAAGTTAGATTTGGTTAAAAAAATTTTTAAGAAAGTGTTGCAAAAAATAAAAATATTAGTTATAATACAGGCGTAATCCTTGTTTGGGGATAAGTCCCTAAACCGATTAAGTCCAAAAGGAGGTAAACGTTGATGAACAAATATGAATTGCTTTATATCATCGATGCAAGTGTAAGTGACGAAGCTCGCGCAGCCCTTGCTGAAAAGTTTGCTAAGTTTGTTCGTGACAATGGCGGTGAATGTGAAGACCCACAAATGCTTGGTCTTAAAAAGTTTGCATATGCCATTGATTACAAAAATGAAGGGTTCTATGTGCTTATGAACTTTAAAAGCGCACCAGAAGTTCCTAACAAACTTACTGCTTTAATGAAAATCACCGATGGTATTGTTCGAGCTATGGTTGACAAAAAAGATTAGTTTGAAAAAAGGATAAAAGTATGAACAAAGTTATTATTATTGGTAACCTTACCAAAGACCCTGAACTTACAACCACAACTAACGGCGTAAACTTCTGCCGCTTTACGGTTGCTGTTCAAAGAAACTTCACAAGTGCTGACGGCGAAAGAGAGGCAGACTTTCTTCCTGTTATCGCGTGGAGAAGCCAGGCTGACAACTGCTATAAATATATCAAAAAAGGCAGCAAGGTGGCCGTTGTTGGGTCTGTCCAAACCCGCAGCTATGAGGGTATGGACGGCCAAAGGCGCTATGTAACCGAAATCGTTGCTGATAACGTTGAATTTTTGTCAACTAAAAATTCTAACGCTGACGGCGCGGCTGACGATGGCGCAAAACCTAAAACGAAGACTGAAACTGTCAATAAGTTTGAGCCTATTGACGATGACAATCTTCCATTCTAATTAAAGGAGAATCACAATGAGAAAGCAAAATAACAATAACGCTGTCGTTGATGATAAAAACCCTAAAAAGGTAAGAAAGCAACCTAAAAAAGTGTGCGCTTTTTGTACTGATAAAGTTGAATCTATTGACTATAAAGATGCTCAAAAACTCCGTCGCTTTATGACTGAAAAGGGCAAAATTATCCCAAGAAGAACAACTGGGGTTTGTGCTAAGCACCAACGCGAACTCACTAACGCTATTAAGAGGGCGAGGGTTATGGCGTTGCTTCCATACAAAAACGACTAATTGACGCTAATATTTGGCGATAAAAGGCAAAATTTCAAGGCGAAAACCGAACGCGAGTACGAAAGTACACTTATTCGGTATTTCGCCTTTTATTTTGCCTTTTCTCATCCAAATCTTAGTGTCAATTTACAATATTTTCATCACAAATTTGTTGTTTTTACACTAGATGAATTTTTTGAAATAAAAATATTGTTTTAGCGATTAAGTGCAGAAAATGCGAGGCTTACAAGACGTCACGTACGAAAGTACGCTCTGTCTTGATAAGCCTCTTTTTTCTTTCTTACTCATCTCAATTTAGCGGTCTTTATACGTGACAGATTTAGAAAGTTGTGATATACATTGTCATTGCGAGGAGCGTAAGCGACGTGGCAATCTCAGCCGCTTTATCCTCACGCGTAAGCGTGCTCATCATGAAGTTTCATTGAAAATTCGCAGATGAAGAGGAGCAGTCAAGCGATAACTTAGCCCACACTTACGTTAGTAAGTTAGGGCGTTAAATGAGCTTGCATTGCGACGACTTCGCGGTTTTTACGTTTCTAGCGAAACAGTAATTGTTGGACGGTATTATTTTTTTGACAACTATATGGTGTATGGTGTATACTTAATGTTACTAGGTCAAGAGATAAAGGATGATAAAAAATGAAAAAGAGAGTAGTATTAACTTACGTTGAGGCGGGGCAGGGTCATATTGTAACGATTGAGTCTATTGCAGAGGCGCTTGAACGCAAGTATGGTGACAAAGTTGAGGTTATACGTGACTGGGTTTATCGCGCAGATAAAGACAAAGAGCTTATGGCGCATGAACAGTTTTTAATAAAAAATGTTAAGTATTCAAACAAACACAAAGGCGCGCTTGATCTTCAATTTGCGTTTATGAAAACGTTTACTGAACAGGGGACTCTTAAATTTGTTTATAAAACAGTTTTTGCCAGTTTGTATAAAAAAGTAAGAAAACATTTTGAAGCATTAAATCCTGATATGATTGTAAGCACGCATTTCGAGCCTGCATTTTTTGGCACAGAGTCGTGCCATGGGCGCAATCCAAACAAGTGGCTTAATTTTGTTTATGATCCAGATCATTGCGTGCATGGATGGTGGGATAGGCGTTGTGATTGTTTATTTACTAACAACAGGATGGCAACGGCCGAGGCAATAAATATTAAAAAGTTTTCGCCTAAGCACGTTAAGCAAGTTAACTTTATGGCGCGCGATTCTATCATGAAATTTAAGATGACAAAGCAAGAGTGTAGGCAAAAGCATAATCTTCCGCTTGACAAGTTTACGGTGGTTTTGGCTGATGGTGCATACGCGTCGGCGAACCTTGATTCTTTCACGAAAGAGCTTTTAAAAATAAAGAAACCAATAACAATAATCCCTATTTGTGGGCGAAATACTAAACTGCTGCATAAATACCAAAAGCTAAGTGAATCGATTTCTGAGAATATAACGTTTGTTCCTCTTCCATTTTTAAATAATGTTGAAGAGATTTATTGTGCTGCTGACTTATTTATAACAAAGGCGGGGCCAAATGCGATAACGGATAGCGTGTTTGTTAACACTCCTATTATGACGAACTATTACAGTGGGCCTATTGAAAAGGCGTCAAACAAGTTGTTTACTGAGGTTTATGGCTGTGGCATTTACGAAAAAGATAAACGAAAGGCGCGTTTGCTTGTTGAGGCGTTTATAGATAATCCTGAGCTGCTTAAAACTTATCGCGACAATACTTTTCTTTTAAGAAAAGATATTAACGGCGCTGAGCAAATTGCAGACGAGATTATGTTGGCGCTTGAAAATCCAGGGGCCTATCGCAATCAAAGAAAGAAAGTGGCGAAAGGCGCAAAAATTAAAAACAAAAATATTGTTGCTGGCGCTGAAAACGATGATGGCGTTGGCGATGATGAGGCTACTGGTGAGCCTGACAAAAGAGTCGCATCTTGACAATGCGCGCGCGGGTGTGTATAATTTTAATATATAATTATGTTAATATGATTGTATTATGCTGATGTTGGCCGAAATTATTAACAGGCTGGGCTGGTTGCTGGCTGGAATTATTGATGGCGGGATTGGCTGGCGGCTTTTATTACTAATGAGATGGGTGAGGGTAGATGGCAAAGATTGAAACACGAAAAGAAACGGGCGAGTTGGCGCGAAGTGTTCCTAACAACTTAGAGGTTGAGCAGGCTATTTTGGGCTGTATTTTGATTGACCCCGAGGCTACGATTAACATTGTTGCAAAGGTTAAGCCGATTGATTTTTACAGCGAGTCACACAAGGTTATTTATGACGCGATGCTTTCGTTGTATTCGCGAAATGTTAATGTTGACATCATCACCCTAACAGACGAACTTGAACGCAAGGGGCAGTTGGTTGGCGTTGGCGGCGTGAATTACCTTACGATGCTTACCAACGTTGTGCCAAGTGCGGCCAACCATGAAAACTACATCGCGATTTTAAGGCGTGACAGTACGCTTAGGCAACTTATTGAATCGTGCAACAACATTTTAAACAAGGCCTATGAAAACCAAGATAATGCTAACGTTTTGGCGCTGGCTGAAAAAAGCATTTATGAGATTGCTGAAAACGGCCAAACCAGCAGTCTTTCAAGCATAAAAGATGCGCTTGCTGTTGTTATTGACAAGCTTGAAACTATTCACAAAGACGGCGGCTCTCTGCGCGGGCTTACAACGGGCTTTTTTAAACTTGATGAGATAACAAACGGCCTTCAAAAAAGTGACCTTATTATCGTGGCGGCGCGCCCAGGTATTGGTAAAACCAGTTTGGCGATGAACATTGTTGCCAACGCGGCGCTTGAAGCAAATGCCAAGTGCGCGTGTTTTTCGCTTGAAATGGGCGCCGACCAACTTGCGCAAAGAATGCTGTTTAGCGTTGCGAACGTCGATATGGGCAAGGGCTTAAAAGGCGACCTTGACCAGGCGGACTGGACAAAGATTTGGAAGGCTAACAAGCGCCTTCTTGAAACGCAGATTTATATTGATGATAGTTCGCTTAACACGCCAAACCAGATTATGAGCAAATGCCGCAAGCTTAAACGTGAGCGCGGGCTTGACCTTATTATGATTGACTATCTTCAATTGATGAGCGACGATAAAAAGAGCGATAACCGCCAAACCGAGGTCAGCGCGATTTCGCGTCAGCTTAAAATTTTGGCGAAAGAACTTAACGTGCCTGTTATCGTGTTGTCTCAGTTATCGCGTCAGGTAGAGCAGCGAACCAATCACAAACCGGTTCTTGCCGACCTTAGAGAGTCGGGCGCGATTGAGCAAGACGCCGATATGGTTATGTTTATCCACAAAGAGGACGTTTATAACAAAGACGGCCAGCCGGTGGCGGACGACAAGGCACCAAAAGATTATACGGCCGAACTTATTATCGCCAAGCACCGTAATGGTACGCTTGGAAGCGTATTTTTGGGCTGGAAGGGCAGCCGCGTAAGCTTTGTTAACTTAGAGCAAGACGCGAACACCAAAAGCATAATCGACGCGTACACCGAGGGGCATATGCCTATGGCAGACGAAATCGGTGGCGGCGAGGCCAGCGCGATTAACGTGGTTGACATCCCGCCTGAGGACGATATATTTTAATCAATTTAGTATTTAAAAAACTTACTTTTTTGCTGTAATAATGCTGCAAAAAATTAATAAAAAAGAAGGGAATAATGAAAAAACTTACAAGCAAACAACTTCGAGAAGCGTGGCTTAAATTTTATGAGGCGCGCGGACATGTAAATATTGGCGCGGCGTCGCTTATCGGCGATGGCACAACGGGCGTTATGTTTAACGTTGCGGGTATGCAGCCGCTTATGCCATATCTTCTTGGCAAAAAGCATCCTAAGGGCACGCGTTTGTGTAACGTTCAGGGCTGCGTTAGGACGGTTGACATTGACGAGGTGGGCGATTCGCGTCACTGCACATTTTTTGAAATGATGGGCAATTGGAGCCTTGGCGACTATTTTAAAAAAGAGAAAACGCGTTGGTCGTTTGAATTTTTAACGCAAGAAATGGGGCTTGACCCACTGCGTATCGCGTCTACCGTATTTGCGGGCAATGAGGACGCGCCTCGTGATGATGAAACGGCCAAATTTCTTGAAGAGGCGGGCGTAAAAAAAGAAAACATTTATTATCTTGGCAAAAAACCGAATGGCAAAGAAAACAACTGGTGGGAGCTTGACGGGACGGTCGGCACGCCTTGTGGCCCTGATAACGAGTGGTTCTATATCGCTGATACGGCGGCTTGCGGCGAAAACTGCACGCCTGAATGTGATTGCGGGCATTTTGTTGAGGTCGGCAATGACGTTTATATGCAATACGAGCGCACGAAAAACGGCTATGTGCCTCTTGCTAACAAAAACATAGACACGGGCTTTGGCTTAGAGCGTATTTTGATGTTTTTGCAGGGCACGGATGACGTGTATTTGACCGATTTGTATCAATCAACTATTAGAATTTTAGAAAACAATACGAATCTTACGTATGGCGCAAATGAAGACGAAACGCGCGCTATGCGAATTATTGCTGACCATATGCGCACGGCCTTAATGCTTATTGGCGACAAAAATGGCATTTTGCCAAGCAATGTTGGCAGCGGGTACATTTTAAGGCGCCTTTTAAGACGCGCGATTAGGTTTGCGATGAAACTAAACCTTGCTGACACGGCGCTTGTTGAAATTGTTAGTAACTTTATTGACAATGTTTACGCTGAGGCGTACCCTGAGTTGGTTTCAAAGAAAGACTACATCTTAGCCGAGATTTCAAAAGAGATTGAAAAGTTTAAAAAGACGATAGCGGCGGGCACCAAAGAGTTTGAAAAACTTGTGTCTGGTTTAGAGCGCAAAAATGCGTTTATGCGCGAAAAAGACCCTAACTTTACTATTGACACCATGATAAGTGGCAAGGCTGCGTTCAGGCTTTTTGACACGTTTGGCTTCCCGATTGAGATGACGGTTGAAATGGCAACCGAGCGTGGCTTAACGGTAGACAAGGCGGGCTTTGATGAGGCCTTTAAGGTTCACCAAGAGTTGGCGCGCACCACAAGTGCGGGCGCGTTTAAGGGCGGGCTTGCTGACGGCGGCGAAGAGACGGTTAAACTTCACACGGCGTGCCACTTGCTTTTGGCGGGGCTTAGGAAGATGTTTGGCACGGGCATTGAGCAAAAAGGCAGCAATATTACAAGCGAGCGCTTGCGTTTTGACTTTAATTTTGACCGTAAGCTAACCGACGAAGAGGTAAAAACGCTTGAAGAGTTTGTTAATGGCGCGATTGCTGAGGGCGTGCCTGTAACGAGGTTTGAAATGCCATTAAAACAAGCGCATGAGCAAGGCGCGTATGGTATTCATAAGGCCGAAGAAGACGAAATTGTTTCAATTTATAAGATTGGCGACATTGATTTTCAAATCTGCGGCGGCCCACATGTGACTAACACCAACCAACTTGGCCATTTTAAAATCGCCAAGCAAGAGGCCGTTTCGTCAGGAGTTAGGCGCCTTAAAGCCATTCTTGAAAAATAAATTTGAGGGCAAGGGTATGAAAGCAATATTTTTGATAAGCAGTTTTTGTAATTATCATAAAGAAAACGGGATAAAAGTTGTCAATAAGTGTGACAATTCGAATCATTTTATTGACGAGCTTAGAAAGGTTGAAAATACTTTTAAATCTGTTGCTATAATTGCCTCTAACCCTGACAATTTTAAAAAGAGCGCAGAATACGCAAGGCTTATAGTTGACGCGCTAAATCTTGACGGCTTTAAGATAGAAAATAAAAACATAATTGACCATTCTTTTGATGGAAACATAAAAGATACAATTTTGGCAAGTAACCTTGTTATACTTATGGGTGGGCACGTTCCAACTCAAAATAAGTATTTTAAAGAGATAGGTTTAAAAGATATTTTATCAAAATATGATGGCGTTGTTATTGGACAAAGCGCGGGAAGTATGAATGCTGCGGAGATGGTTTATTGCCAGCCAGAATCATACGAAGAATTTTATGATAAAAATTTTCAAAAATCATTTACTGGCCTTGGTTTAACAAAACTGAAAATTATGCCGCATATTAACAATGCGAAAATTGATGAAATTGATGGTACAACGATTATGGATATGTGCCTTAAAGATAGTTATCTTTATCCGCATTTGGGGATAGTTGACTCGGGTTTTGTTGAGATTAAAGATGGCATAGATTCAGTTTTTGGACAAGCAATCTACATAAAAGATGGCGAAATTGTGTCGGTTTGTGAAAACGGGCAAAATAAAATTTTAAACAACGAATTGCAAAAGTAAAAATATACCTTTTTGGGGGGTAAGATGAAAAGATTTTGGATAACAATTGGGGTTTTGCTGGGGTGCGCGCTGTTGTTTTGCGTGGGGCTGGGCGTTATTTTGGCGCTGGCACCGGGGTCGCGAATTTTTGGCATTACGTACGTTTCTGCAAGCGTGGGCAAGGCTAATTTAAGCGAAGAGTGGACGGATAGCGTGTCGGGCGACATATTTATTGAGACGCGCGAGATTCCCGTTGAACTTTCGTTTGAGCCTTATGGCAAGTTTAAGGTTGAGTTTGTTCAAGAATACAGCGGCTATACGCTTAGTTCTAACCGCGTGCCAGATGCCACGATAACGCGCGATGCGGATGGCATCCACGTTAACACCAAAGAGGTAGAGCGCTTTATTTTTGGCATCAACCACAAGGGCGTTTTAAAACTTTCAATTCCTGAAAGTTTTGGGACGAACGGGCGCCACAGCATCTATGTTTCGGGCAAAAAGAGCAAGGTGACGATTAGCGCGGTTGACGATGTTACCCTTAAATTTGTTGAGCTTAGCCTTCGTGGCAAGGGCGACGTTAAAATCAATTCAAAGGTTGAATGCCGCACGCTTACGGTTTATTCGCCAAAATCTTTGACGCTTGATGGCGAGATTAATGCCGAAAACGTCAATTTTGAAAGCAACTCGGGCAGCCTTAAAGTGGGGTACGAGTTGCAAGGCAATCTTACGGCCAAAACGAACTCGGGCAAGGTGCAGTTTGTTTCGTGCAACAACGCAAAAATCGCCACCTCGGGCGGGCGCGTTGAGGGCATTGATGGCGCGGGCTGTATCATTTTGGGTAAGGCCGACATCACCACCAAGGGCGGCGCGGTTAAAATTAAGTCTATGATGGCGCTGGATGAGAATAAGGTTACAACTAACGCGGGGTCAATCACCATCGAAAATATGCTTACGGGCACCATAACATCGCCGCGCGGGAAGATAAATATCAGTCATCTTTACAGCGCGAAAATCGTTGGCGGAACCAATACGGTAACAATCGGCGACGTAAGCGGGTCGGTTGAGATTTCAACCAAGCGCGGGTCGGTTAATGCCGGCAGCGAGACGCAAACGGTGGCAAATATTAAGGTGTCAACGGTTACGGGCAAGGTCAAATTAAATGGCACGACGGGTACGGTTGACGTAACGACTAAAAATGGCGACGTTGTTTTGAATAACGCAAGTGCGGCGATTGTTAAAATTGCGGGCGGACGTGCGGTTACGGCGTCTAATCTGTTTGGGCAATTTAATATCTCGGCGGGGCGCGACATTAACATTTCGGGCTCGAAAATAAGCGCAGATAGCAGCGTTACTGGTGGCAGCAGGACTCGTAAGATTGAAATCAACCTTGACGATGCAACTGAATCAAATATGAACTATAAGCTGACCTCAACCGATAAAAAGCGCGGACTTTGCACGCTTTACGTTGCGGGGCAGGTTAAAAAACAAGGCCTTTCAATTGAAACAGAGCCAACAATTTCACTTGCACCAACCC
>CAVCHC010000024.1:0-15088 GCA_963602035.1 Acutalibacteraceae bacterium
AATTAATTCTATTTAAAAAATTTCAGTTCGGCTAAAATAAATTCGTCAAGGTCGCCGGCCATAACTTTGTCTACTGACGAGGTAACGGCGCCGGTGCGGAGGTCTTTAACCTGAGTGTATGGCGCAAAAACGTAACTGCGAATTTGGTTGCCCCACTCGATTTTCTTTTGCATCGAAAGCACCTTGCCCTTTTTCGCCTGCGCCTCTTCCTCTGCAATGGCCGTCAGCTTTGAAATAAGCATTTTCATCGCCTGCTCTTTGTTTTGAACCTGACTGCGCTCGTTTTGGCAACTTACGACCACGCCCGACGGAATGTGGGTTATCCTTACCGCGCTTTCGGTTTTGTTGACGTGCTGGCCGCCCGCCCCGCCGCTTCTAAACGTAACGATATTTAAGTCTTCGGGGTTGATTTCAATCTTTTCATTTTCTTCAACCGCGGGCAAAACCTGAACGCTTGCAAACGAGGTGTGGCGCCGCTTGTTGCTGTCAAACGGACTGATTCTTACAAGCCTGTGCACGCCCGTCTCATTCTTTAAATTGCCATACGCAAACGCGCCCGAAATCTTGATAGTTTCGCTTTTTATACCCGCGCCGTCGCCATCGGTGGCCTCTAAAATCGTGGCGCCGTAACCCTTGCCAGCGGCGTATTTTTGATACATCAACGCAAGCATTTCTGCCCAGTCTTGCGCGTCTTCTCCGCCTGCGCCCGCGTGAATTTCAACCAGCGCGTCACCCGCGTCATGATCGCCGTTATAGAAAGCAAAAACTTCAAGTTCGTCAATAGTTTTTGTAAGCGCCTTGATTTCAGCTTTAATCTCGCTTTCGTTTTCAGGCGTGTTAAAAAGTTCGATTATTTCAAGGCTTGAATTCGCTTTGGCAACAAGGCCCAGGCGGGTCTCAACGCTTTTAAGGTCCGCCCCCACCTTTTTGGCCACGCTTGGGTTTTTAAGTGTTTCTTCAAGTTGCAACGCGCCTAAAAGCGATTTTTGGTCGGCTTCAAGCGCAGCAGCATCAATGGCACTAAGGCACGCTTTTGCGCGCGCAACAAGTTCTTTCAGTTCAATTTGGTCAATCATAATTGCATTATACCAAACCGCGTCAACAATTGCAATAAAAAAGGAGCTTAAAGTTAAACTCTAAGCCCCAGCCCCTTAATTAGCAATAAATAAATTAATTTATATTTTGACCCGTAAGTTAATCAACAATTGACCAAACAAACAAGTATGCATACCCCTCAACCTGGTCTTTAAAAATGTAATTACTGCTTAAAATAGTGGCTTGCGCCGTGCGTTGTGCTTTTTCGGTAGCGGTTCCATTGTCTGTAACCAAGCAAGATAAAAGCCCATTTGCATCTAGGTCACCACTATAAATGCCCTCCATATTAGAAACAACGGCTATAACGCCCTTTTTGGTTCCGTCATATTTAAAATTTGGGTCGCTTGTAAGCGCGGCGCCGTTAAGAGCATCAATACTTTTCCATACTATTTCAATTTCTTTTGGGGTTATTTCAAAATCTTGTTCGAGAGTAATGTCTTTATAGTTTTTATATGAAATGGTATAAACAACCTTGTATTTGCCTGCATCTTTAACGCCATCCGCTGAAAGTTTTGTTGCGTTGGCGCCGATTGAGTCATACTCTGCCTTATAATAATAGGCTACTTTGATATTGTTTGTATTTTCTGGGATAGCCTTTTCGTCGCCGATTGTAAAGTTGCTGCTAATTAACAATCTTTGGGTGATACCAATATAAGTGCTCTCTTCCAATGAGTTATTATTCTCATCGTATCGCGCGAAACTAGCGCTATTTGTAATCTCTTCAATCTTTGCATCGCTAAGGGTGGCTTTTTGAATTTCCCAGTCAAAGGAATTGCTGTAACTTACAACCTGATCGCCGTTGCCGTCTTTTGATATTGTTGCGCAGTTAGACTCGCCTTTAAGCGTATAGTTATGCAAAAGTGACGAATCTATAACTATGCCTGACGAATATTTGCCAACCGTTTTGCGTGATGACGACATTGAGGCACGAAAACTTGTATCAAGGCCGTTATTTGTTTGAGTTGACGTGCAGATAAGTGGGCGCGCCTTCGCCTGATTTGTGGCGTCTGGCACAAACTTTTCTTTATCCACTTCGGCCAAGCCAACATACTCAACGGCCAAATCAAAGTCATCGCTGGTATATTCAACCGAATTGCCCGCGCCAACCGATTGTTTATTGCCATTTTTATCAACGATATAAAGCGTGGCGGTAAGCGCCCTTTTGTTTACAATAACGTTGGTTTGTTTTGTGTAAGACGCATAGCCCTGCTTTTGCACCTTTACGAAGATGGTAACCGAGTTGTTATTATTGTCAGGCACGTCAGTTATGCCCGCCCAAGGCTTGCCTTCAAGGTCAGTAAAAATAATGTCTGTCTTGCTGATGCCCGCCGTTTGGCTGTTATAGATATCATCAAGCAGTTTGTCTTTAACGTTGGTGCCGTCATAGGTAAATGAGTATGAACCCTTGACGCCCACGCCCTCAACACGCTTTAAGCTGACCGAATAGTCAAACGTGCACGATTTGCCTTTATATTTGATGGTGGCCGTTGCGTTTGTCACCTCGGTTTCGGTTGAAAAGCCCTCAATGGTAACGGCGCGGTCAGTAAGCGCAATGTCAACGTACCTGCTGCCGATTTTGGCAACAAGCACGCCGCTTGACTTGTCAAACGCCTCGCCAACAACATATTCGGTTTTGATAATGCCGTTTTTTATCCCCAAACTTTCAATCGTTTCGCCGCAGCCCGAAAGCGCAAAAACGCTTACAACAAGCAGTAAACACACGGCCAGTCCATAAAAAAACTTTTTCATACTTACCTCTATCTTTCCCTAAATAAATGTAATTATTTCTTTTTGCATATTATCAAATTTAGCGCGGTTTGTAAAGCGAACGCGGCGCCTATCTAAAAACAAACTTTTTAATACAAACGCGGCGCTTAAAATAAATTGTTTTAGCACAAACGCGGCGTTTACAACAAATCGTTTTTAGCGCAAACGCAGCGCATAAAATAAATCGTTTTTACGTATACGTAATACCTAAATAAATCAATTTTTAATACAAACGCGGCGTTTACAACAAATCGTTTTTAGCGCAAATATGTAATACCTAACCCAAAACAAACATTGGCTTAACGCGAAGTTTAAGTTTGTCCATACGAAAGCCCTCTATGCGGCCGTCGTTGCTTATTTTCATACTCATCCCGTATTTGCTAAGCGTTTTCGCCGCCGCCAAGCGTCCGCCGCCCGTGCTGCCCGCCTCTATCTTTATAATAGCGCCAACGGCCAAGATGTTGCCATCAGCGTCAACGATAGTCGCGCCGTCTATGCTCATAAGTTCAAGGCGAAGTTTTCGGTCAAGTTCATAGAATTTTCGCCCGGCGATAAGGGTTATAAGATTTGACGATTTTATCATCTTATCTTCCCTTAAAAATTCACTGAAAGAGGGCTCTTCGGGCGCGTCTTGAAAGTCAGCAAAAAAGCTTGTGCTTTTGTTTTCTTCAAGCTTGGCCTTATAGCAGTCTTCGTTTAAAACGTCGCAAATATCGATGTGTTTTAAAACGTTAAAATAGTCCTCTTTATTCAGGTGCACGATACAGCCACCCGTGCGCGCAAAACTTGTGTCAAGCGCCGAAAGATAGATGGCCTTTCGAATTTCTTGGGTATAGTCGCCCGTGCGGTCGGCCAGTTTTGAAATGATTTCTTCGTGCGTAAAGCAAACCCACTTGCCATTACGCTTGGCAAACAAAAGCGTTTTTTCTTTAAACAACAATATGTCGCCATTGCTAAGCAGGCAGACCCCAACGCGGTTGCCCGTGCATAGATTTGCAAGGCGAATGTATTGATACGGAACTAATAAGCCTTGGTCAAACGTTTTAGGCACCGTTAGATAATTAAGCAGGTACCCATTGGCCGAGATTTCAAGGCAGGTGTTTTGGCCGTCACTTAAAAGGGCTGAAAAGTCGCTTTTTAAAAATCGCGAGATGTTAAGGTTTTTGTTAGTGTTTTGTGGCGCGCGCTTGGTTGACACGATAAAGCCAAACATAACCTTGCCGCCCTCATACGTGCGCTGACTCCAACTTTCCATCTGCCCTAAAAGTTCGTGCAGCGTTTTGCCCGCGTTAGATGAAAGCGCGTTGCAGATGGCCTTTTGAATAACGTGCGCCTCCATATCTTTGATATAGCCCATATTAAGGTTGGTTGCGTAAATTGCGCCCATCTCCTCAATAATTGACCTAACAAGGCTGACCTCAAAACTTTTAAACGGCTGAACGCGCTTGATAATAAGACGGTAAGTGTCCGCCTTTGAAAACTTGACCATTATCGTTCCGCCCGCGCCAAGGGCAACCGTAGCGTCACGCGGGGTAGACTCTTCGTCGCCCGCAAGTTCGCTGCCCGTAAACATTGAAAGCACATGGTCTTCTATGAACTTTGTAAACTGTTCACGCTTGATAGCCGTTTCTCCTGTTTTAAACTCTCTTTTATTTAATTTGCAAAATTATTTTTTGCAGTGTTTTAGCGCATTAAAGTACACTTTTTTAAATTTTTTTACATTTATTTCAGTCAAAACGCTGTTTTTTGCGTTTTTTGAAAGGTCGATTTGAAAGATGCCCGTGTCAATTTCTTTTAAATACGCCACCTTAATTTCGGCCGGTTCTTCAACAAAAATTGTTGGATCTATTAGGTACGCAACCGCCGTTCCGTCATGCATGGCGATGCCGTTTTGAACGTGCCTGTCGCGATAATTGCGAAAGATGGTTTCAAGCGTGTCGCCAACAATATTCATCTCGCGGGTTTTAAAAACGTCTTCCCAATTAAGGTACCCCTTGTGCCCCATTTCCATAGGCACGCAAACTAAGTTTACGCCCGAATTCAAAACCACCTCGCCAGCCTCGGGGTCACACGCGATGTTAAACTCAACGTATGGCGCGGCAGTTCGCCCGTCTTCATAAAGCGAGCCCGCCATCATCACGATTTTGTTAATCTTTGAAAGCGTGTCAGGGTGATTTTTTATTAAATGCGCGATGTTGGTTAGCGGCCCAAGCGCACAAATTGTAACGGGAACTGGCGAGTTTTTGATTACGTCCGCCATTGCGTCCCACGCGGGTGCGCTGTCAATCTTTCGGCTTGAAACGGGGAACTTAAAGCCGCCCATACCATTTTCACCTTGGGCTAAAAGTTTTATAAACGCGTCACGTTTAAGCGGCTTTTTTGCGCCAGCTGCGACCCTGATTTCGGGCGCCCCAATAAGGTCAAGAATACCAAGCGTGTTGGCCGTTATATTTTCAAGCGTGTTGTTGCCCGCCGTGCACGTTATCAGTTTTATATCAAGGTTTTTGGTTTCATTCGCCATCATAAGCGCAACCGCGTCGTCAATGCCGGGGTCGGCGTCAATAATTAAAGGAATTTTGTTCATTTTGCCACCTTTGAGAATTTGTCACTTTCAGTTTATCACACAACAAAAAAATAATCACGCAATTTTGATGGTATTTTTAAAAAATTTTAATAATTTTTTGCGTTTTGGTTGCACTTTTGCGCTTTTTTGGGCTACACTTATGCTATGAAAAACGATTCAAACAATTCACAGAATTTTTTGTGCCCAAGTTGTGAGCACGTAGCCACCGAAAACAAGCGCGACTTATCGGGCTTTCTTTGCGTTTCAAGCGTTGGGCAAGAGGCGGTCACTGGCGATACGAATTGCGCTATGTGCGGCCAAAAAATTGAGATTTTTGACAGCACGAAAGAAATCAATCTTTTTCTTTCGGCCATAAGCAACCCAAACATAAAAGTGGTGGCGTTTACCGCGCCGTCTATTCGCACGTCGATTGGCGAGATTTTTGGCGCGCCCGCCGGCACCGATTTAACTAACCGAATGGTTGGCGCCCTTAAACAAGTTGGCGTTGACTTTGTTTTTGATATGAATTTTGCGGCCGATTTGACCACGGTGGAAGAGGCGGCCGAATTCACCCAGCGCCTTAAATCGGGCAAAAATTTACCGCTTTTAACGTCGTGCTGCCCCGCGTGGGTTAATTTTGTTACCCGCGCCTACCCTGACCTTTCAGCCAATCTTTCAACGTGCAAGTCGCCTCAACAGATGTTTGGCGCGCTGCTTAATACGTATTTTGCAAACAAACTTGGCGTTGACAACACCAGCCTTTTTATCGTAAGTATCGTGCCGTGCCTGGCTAAAAAACTTGAACGATTGCGCCCCGCGATTAACTCTAACAAGGGTTTTGATGTTGACTGCACCCTTACCACCGTTGACCTTGGCGAAATCTTAAAAATGCAAAAAATTGACTTGCTGGCAGCGGATGAACAAGGCTATGACAGCGAGTTTGGTCTGTCAAGCGGCGCGGGAGTCATCTTTGGCAACTCGGGCGGAGTTATGGAAGCGGTTTTATCTAACGCACAAAAAGACAGCCGCGATTTTTCGTCTAAAAAACTTTCATTTGATTTGGTTCGGGGCAAGTCTGGCCTGCGAGAGTGCACCGCTACGGCCTTTGGCAAAACGTTTAAAATCGCCTGCGTTTCGGGTTTAGGCAACGCTAAACCACTTTTAGACGACGTCCGCGCGGGCAAGTCGCCATACGCGTTTATTGAGGTTATGGCGTGTGAAGGCGGTTGCGTTGGAGGCGGCGGCCAACCAAGCATAGACAGCAGCGAACGCACACAAACCATCGCCAAACGCGCCGAGGGGCTTTATACGCGCGCCCTTAAAACCAATCACAAGCACGCGTCTTCCAACCCCGCCATAAAAAACCTATATAAAAACTTTCTTGGCGCCCCTTTAAGCCCAACCGCCAAAAAAATATTGCACACAAAATATTAATTATCGCCGTGCAAGCACGCTGATAATTAAACTAAAAAAAGTATCCTAGAATTTTTAGGATACTTTTTTTTCATTCTTACGCGCCGGTTGAAGTGGTGCCCGTTAGCATTGAAAGGAAGGCGTCTTTTTGAGCATCGGTAAGCGTGTTGTTATTTTTGATTGAATTTGACAGGTTGGCTTTTGTTGTGTCGTCAAGTTTTGACGAGATGTCAATCTTGCCTTCGGTTTTGCCCGCATTGTCAGTAACAATATCTTTAATTATTGACGAGCCCGCGATTGAGTCAACAAAATCGTCAGTGTTTTCAATCGTTACTTTCTCGGTCTCGCTGGCAGCGCCCGCCTTGCCGATAACCTCGATAACAGACGAAATACCGTCAAGTTCTTTCTTTTTCTCGGCGTCGGTTTTGCCTTTAAGGTCAGTGCTTATTTTTGAAACCGTGTCTTTAACCGCGGTGGCCGTGTCATCATCAAGGCCGGCGTTTTTAAGATTGTCTTCGGTTAGGATGCTGTCAATAACGCCGCTTGAAACGTCGCTTTTGGTGATAGCATCAAGCACGTTGCTGATATCGTCTTTGGTTAGGTCGCTGGTTTTATCGTTAAGTTTGGTGGCCAAAATAACCATCTCGTTAAGGCTTGCAAAGGTGGCCTGCATGTTGATTGTATCCCAATTGTTAAGCAGTTCAAGTTTGGTGTCTTCGGGGATAACGCTAAGCATTTCGTTATTTAAAAAGCTTTCAAAAATCTTTTTAGCAGGCGCGTTAAACAGTGCACTTGCCTTCATCGCGTCAAGCGACGCACCTATTTTTTCAAAGTTGATAACTTTAATAAGTTCTTGTTTTTCGGCGCCCTTTTTCTCGTTGGCGTCAAAGTCAGCATAAACGCGGCTGAGGTTGCCCAAAATCTTTTGGATGTTTTTCGATTCAACGCTCCAAATAATATTGTCTACTGACTTAACCTTATACTCGCCAAACAGCGCGGCCTCGTTTGCGTTATCGCTGTCTGCTTTAAGGCTTGAAACTTTAACCCGCGCCCCGTCAAGCTCAACCTCGGTGCCCAAGGCGTCATAGATAAAGTCAAGCCCAACGTTGATAACGTCTGGGATGATGGCGCTAAGCGTTGTGCTTTTAACCATCGCGTTGATAAGGTTTTCAAACGTGTTTTTGTTTTCGTCTGAAAGCGCGTTTAAGATTTCTACCGTGTCACCTTTTGAAAGGATGCTTAAAATCGTGTTGCCATCCGCGTCTTCTTCGGTTAAAACTTGAAGGACATTAATGATGGCGCTGATGTCTTTATCCACCTCGTGGCCAGACTTGCCAAGCTCGTCAAACGCCTTTTGAAGGCAATAGTTAAGCGACGCGCTGTCTTTAACCGTTGGGCGGCTGATGCCTAAAAACTTTTCATCGTTTGCCCATTTTTTAGAGGCGGCCGACACGATTTCATTAAGCGATTTATCTAACACCTTGCTTTCAAAGGCGGCTCTTGTAAGCTTGTCAAGATTTTCAACAAACTCGCTGTCTATCTCGCCGTTAGAGTTAAGCAAGTTCTCAGCATACGGAAGCATTTTTGAGATGGTCGTCATCTCGTTAGTTAGGTTAGTTTTAACGCCGTTGACCTTTTGCTCTGAAAGCGAGTTAAACACGCTGATTGACAACTTGTTGATGCCAAACGCGCTGTAAACTTTAACAACCCACGTGTTTTCAAAGGCCGAGGCGTATTTGTCTACCTGCTTAACCGTTTTGTCTATCTCTTGGGTTGAATTGTTTTCATCCCCTTCGTCGCCATCTGCAACAAAAGTGTACTCACCATCATTATAACTTACGCCTACTGCGGCGGATGCGATGGTGGACGTGTTAGCGTTGTACTCAGTAGTCACCTGGTTAGCAATATTGGCAAACCCGAACATAGGCACTAACAAAATTGCTACCGCGATAAACGCCTGAACCGTGCCCAGCCCTGCGCCAAGCAACTTGATTTTGTTTTTGCCTTCAAGCTTCTTTTTGTTAAAGCAAACGCCCGCAATTATCCAATAAATAATCATCGAGATGTATTTTAAGATAAAGAACACAACCGTAAACAAAACAACGTTAACAAGCATAGCAGGCAGCGCGGTTATAAACTCTTTCATCGTTGGGCTTGACTGCATCAGTTCGCGAACCTTGTCTATCTGCGAGATGTATTCAATAATCAATTCTTTAACGTTGCTGACCGTTTTGCTACCAACCGTTACGTTATATTTAGTAAGGTCAAACATCAAAACAGAGTTAGTCAGCGCTGGCGCAACAAAAAATGCGATGACGGCCACAACCAACACCATAATAAACCTTGTAAGCGACTTTTGATAGCCTCTTACCCACCCAAAAACAAAGCCTAAAATCAGGCACGCAAGGGTAACGCTGGCTATGGTGGCAGAAATAGAACTTACACTCATAAATTAATACTTCCTTATATTTTTTATTATTATACAATATTGCCCCAAAAACACAAAACAAAAAACACCCCGCACAAAAATTTGTGAAAGCGTTTAAGAAAATTTAATTGTTTTATTGACAATTTATTTTGAAATTTGATTTTATTTATTGCAAATCTTTATATAATTAAAAACGTCAATATTTATTTTAATTTAAATTAGTTAATTGAATTTAGTGGCGCGGTTAGCTGGCGCTGACTTGCTCGCGAGTGGCGACGTATTCTTCAAGGCTGAGGCCGCTTGCTGCCATATTTAAAGCGTTGTCTCGCCCGACGTAGCGCATATGCCACCTTTCAGGCGGAACGTGGGTTATATCTTGTTTTGCCTCGGTGTAGCGCTCGATAAAACCGTATTCGGGCATAAGGGCATGCAACACGTCATACATATCGCGCTTTTCGTGCGTCAGTTTTTCGTGCACCTTGCCAAAAATACCGCGGCGAATCAGCCCGCCCTTAATCGATTCAAGTTTGACGTCGATAGCAAGCCCCGTGTGGTGCTCACTGTGATACGGCAAGGCAGTGTGAGATTCGGCGTACTCCGTCCCGTGCGTTTTTTCAAGTTCTAAAAAGGCGCGCTTTTGGTCTTCTACCGTGCGGCCAGCCGAGTTAATTGTTATCTTTATGCCTTGCGCGCGCAGGGCGGCAGCAAGACTGTTAAAATTTTCAAGCGTTTTAAGTTCAACATAACTTTTGTCGCCATAATTGTCAACAATGTCAACAAACTCAAAGCCTGAAAGCATATCGCGGCTGAACTTGTGTCGGTCATTGACTAATGTTAAATAATCACCCATTTTTGTTTCCTCTTATATTAAAGTTTAAAGTTGAAAACCTATTTTAAAGTTGAAAGTTTAATTTAAAAGTTGAAAGTTGAAAGTTGAAAGTTTAAATATTGCTAAATTTATAATGTTTTACTTTTAAAATCAAATCTTTTTAGCTTAATAAGTTTCTATGACAAATGTTTTCTATTATACCAACTATAATAAGTCAACATTTCAACTTTAAACTTTACACTTTAAACTTTATTCCCTTCGTGTTTTGTAAGCCAAAGCGCAAATGTAAGGCAAAGCGCAAAGGCAGGCAAGCCAATAAGCAGGTCTCTTAGTGGGTCGCCCGCGCCACGTGACCAAAGCGTATAGACGTCAATTATCTCGGTTGAAATAAACATTGATATAATCGACCCCAAACTTAGGCCTGAAATCAGTCTAAACATCGGCTTTTTCTTGGTTTCAAGCAGTTTTGAAATGCCCTTTGAAAACAAAACAAGCCCTACTAAAAACCCAACGCCAAGCGCCGCAAATACCCCTATAATGATTGGCGTGGCTTTAAGCGAACTGATATGCAAGCTTGCCATAAGCGGCCCAAAAAGCCCCATCGCCATCAACAGCGCGGTGGCCGACATCCCCGGAACAATTTGAGTAAGCGACACAATCATCCCGATAACCAAATACGCAATGAAACTGTACCACGCGGTGTTTAGCGTGCCGACCTCGCCCTTTAAAAAGATAGACACAACGCTTACCAAAAGCGGAATGATTAGGCCAACAACAAACAGCGCAACCCCCGATTTCGTCCACTTTTCGCCCTTGATTTCGTTTGTTACGGCCGGGAAAGAGCCAAGCATCAGCCCGCCAAAAGCGCAAACTAAGATAAATGGCACAATTTCAATAAGCCTTTGTACGGCGAAAAAGCCAAGCACCAGTCCAACCAACGCGCCCAAAACGATTGGCAGCAAAAAGCCCGCGCACCGTTTAAAGTCTTTAAAAATGTTGCCAAGGGCGTAAACCAGCTTAGCATAAAGCCCCATTATTATTGCAATGGTGGCGCCGCTTACGCCCGGCACGATGATAGCAAGGCCGATAAAAAACCCCAAAAGCGCACTTATAAACCACTCGCGCCCCGTGTATTTTGTAAGGGTGATTTCGGCGGCGTTTGTTTTTTCATTCGCCTCGGCCGCATTTGCATTGTCTGCATTTATTGCACCCGCTTTTACGTCGGCGGCGGAACACTTTTCTGCCGTTTTTGGGTTGGCGGCGTTTGTTTTTTCATTCGTCTCAGCCGCATTTACATTGTCTGTATTTGTTGCACCCGATTTTGCGTCGGCGGCGGAACACTTTTCTGCCGTTTGTATGCCAAAAGTATTATTTTGTTGATTTATTTTATTGCCCGCGGCCTCGTCGGGCGTGTTGGTTTGGTTAGGTTTCATATCAACCTCGCTGATTAACTTAGTATTTATTTTTCTTTGAATTTGCCTTTTGTTATTTCGTCAAAAAGGCCAGACATATATGCATAGCACTCTTTTTTGTTATCAAGCAAATTCCAAACGGCGTTTTGCTCTTTTTTGGTGTCAGGGATATCAAGCCAATATTTAACGTAGCCATTTTTGCCAAACTTTTCGTTTACAAAATTATAAACGCGGTCAAGGTGGCCTTGTTTGGTTGTTATTTGCTTTTCATTTTTAAGGCCGTATTTGATTGGGCGCGAGAACACAAGGTACACGCTGTTATTACGGTCAGCATCGGCAACGATTTTGCCATAAATGCTGCGCGGTTCGTAAGACAGGTGAGAAGAATGGTCCTCAACCGCTTGGGCGATAAGCTCAACCGTCTCTTTATCAAAATACGAATTTAAAAATTTGTCTTCCCTGACCATTTTGCCCGAACTTAGTGCGTGCCCTTCTCTGCCGCGGCTTATGCCAATGTCGTGCAGGGCGCCAACAAGGTACGCGATGTCAAGGTTAACATCTTCGCCCTTTTCTTGAAGTTGTTTGCCATAGTTTAAGCAGTTTTGCGTCACAAAGTTAAAATGCGCTTCGTTGTGACCTTTATCAAACGTTTTATACATCGGTTTGATAGTGTTTTTGATGTAGTCTTTAAGCAGTTTGTCCATTTTTTTCACCTCTCTTTAAATATAAATTTAGTTGTGAAATTTCATCTTCGTTAAGGCCAGACGTGCTTAAAACAAACTTTGACCCGTTTTTAAGTTTAATTATTTTGTATTCGTCTTTCGTTTGAATTTTAACGATGTCAGCATAAAAAATTTTAAGCGTACCCAAAACCACATCTTCACGCAGGGTTGACACCTCGATATACACATCAAAAAATTCGTACGCATTAACAAGGTTCATCGCGACGTTGTTTTTGGTTATCTTTTTGATTGATAAAATAAAAACCAAACTCATCCCAAACGGAACCGCAAATAAAAGCAGCCATTCAAACTCTTTTGGCAGGTTTTCAATCGCCGTGCCGATAACAACATACGCAATAAGTCCCGCAAGCCCGATATAAAAAATCGTCCATAAAATCATAAGCGGTTTTTTGTTTACGATGTCGTTAGCCTTTTGGTCAACAGGTGTTAAAATTTTCATCTTTGCCTCACAAAAACTTTTTCACTATTATAGTTTAACTGATTACCAACTTTAACGCAACCTTTTCGCCTAAAAATAATTAAATATTCAAATTATTTTATTAATTATTTATATAAAAACCTATTTTTGTTTACCACTTGCGATTTCAATAAATTTAGCGGCGGCGGGGTTGGTTTGGCTTTTGTCAGTAAGACCAACCAAGGTGCGCGCGGTTATGTTAAACTCGGGGTAAATGACCTCGACTTCTTTTTTGGCAATCTGCGCCTTATAATACTCTTTGCTTACAAACGCAACGCCGAACCCAGCTTTAACAAATTCGTATAAAAGGATGTAATTATCAAGCTCGTATTTAGGGTTAAGCGTTATATTTTTTGAGGCAAAAAAGGCGTCAATCGTGGTGCGCGAACTGTTGGCGCGAGACGGCAGCATTAGGTGCGAAAACGGAAAATTTTCAAGGTCAATATTGTCTCCTTTAAAGCGCTTTTTAAAGCCGTGGTTGCCGATAAGTTGATAGGTTATTTTAAATTCGGCAAATTTTTCAAAATTAGCGGCCTCGGGGCACTCGTCAACAAAAATAATGTCAACCTCGTCGTCTTTTAGTTTTTTGATTAGTTCGTCTTTACCCCCGCGCGTCATCACGATTTTAATCGCGGGATATTTTTTAACAAAAATGGTTAAAAACTCTTGCAGTTTTTGGTTAAGGTTAGAGCTGCTTGACCCAATTCTAAGCGCGCCCTCACTTAGGCTTGCATAATTTTTAGCGGCCACCTCAACGCCATCAAACTCGTCAATTATCGGCGCAATTTTGTCATAAACCAGCTTGCCAAAAGTTGTAAGCGCCACGCCCTTGCTTTTTCGCACGAATAGCGGCTGCCCCAACTGCCCTTCAAGTTCTTTGATTGAAAACGAAACGGCGGGCTGAGAAATAAATAATTTTTCACTGGCCTTTGAAATATTTTGCTCGCGCGCGACCTCAACAAAAATTCGATACAGATTTAGGTTTGTCATAATAAAAACTTATACCTCACATAAAATATTTGTAGTTTACATTATATCACGGCCGTGGTAAAATTGCAATGTAATTTAAAGAAAAAACCAAATTTAAGGAGAAAATTATGGACTTTTATCTTATCGCCGCAACAAGCGCAAGGCCGAAAAATGATGTTGCTGGCAATTCGGGGGTTGATAGCAACGCATCAAATATAAATGAAAATTCGGGGGTCGGCAACACCGTATCAAATATTAATGAAAATTCGAGGGTCGGCAGCGATGTGCCAATTAATGAAGAGTTTTCGCGACTGGGCGGGCGTATGGCTGGCATTTGTTACAGCACGCATCCGTACTATGAAATCAAAGACAGTCAGTCACGCATAGCGCGGGTGAAAAATGACCGTCATCACAGCGTTTTTGACCACGAGTATATGACCATTTATCTTGAAAACGTGCCCAAACTTTTTGCGATGGTGCTTAATAATGAAAAGGTGTTTGCGACCAGCGAAAAAAGCGCGCGATACACCAAAATGCAAGGCACAACCGAAACAGAAGTTGACCTATATTTAAAGTGGCAAAAGATTTTTGAGCAACTGATTTTTGATAAATATGGCGATGAAAAATATTTTAATGCGTCGCGAATTGAAAAGTTGGCGCAAGAGAATGCGCGGTATTTTTTGTCAGTCTACACGCCGACGTCGCTTGCCTACACCGCCTCTTTCCGTCAGTTTAGCTACCTTTATGCGTGGCTTAAACAAATTGAAAAAACGGGCAGCAAACTGCTTAGTCCGCTTGCCCCAACCGCCGACGCGTTCTGCAAGTTTTTAGAAGACAATCACCTGGTAGACGAAACGATTGCAAGCCTTGCGCCAAGCAGCGGGCTTAGCCTTGAAACGCACGAAAATCGCACTGAATATTTTGGCGATGTGTTTGTGACGGGGTACGTTGGGTCGTTTGCGCAATACGCACAGGCGCAGCGCCACCGCAGCCTTGACTATCAGTTAAAATTGCTGCCGGAATTTGGTTTTTATATCCCGCCAATCATCAAAAATACGCCGCTTGAAGACGAGTGGCTGGGCGACGCGCTGAGGGTTCAAAGCGTAACGCCGCAGGGGCAACTTATTCAAATTTATGAGCGCGGAACGCCCGAGCGATTTATTATGAAACTGGGCGAAAGATTGTGCACGGCCGCGCAGTTAGAAATCGCTAATCAAACGCAAGAAACGCTTAAAAAATACATAGATAATTGTGACAGCCAAAGCGTCAAGCGTGAACTTGAAAAGTACAGTCACGGCGCGCGATGTACCGCAGGGTACCAGTGTAAAACGCCATGCGCGTTCGGTGACGGCATTAACCTTACCCGCGAAATATAGCGATTAAAATAAAATATTAATTGCAAATATTTATAC
>CAVCHC010000025.1:0-13081 GCA_963602035.1 Acutalibacteraceae bacterium
GGAAAAAATGAGCATAGCAAACAAAACTGAGTATGAAAAAATTGCGGATTTATTATATCCAAACAACAAACTCACCGTTGAAGAAATTGAAAAAATGTACCCAAAACGCGATTTAACGCCGGGGCAAGTTGTTTCTCGTTACGCGCCAAGCCCAACGGGGTTTATGCATGTTGGAAACTTTTTTCAAATGTTTATTGCGTACAATTTGGTTCGCGTGACTGACGGCGTGATGTTTTTAAGGGTTGAGGATACTGACAGCAAGCGTGAAAAGAAAGAAGCGCTTGGCGTAATCTATGAAATTTTAAGAAAATTCGGCATTAAATTTAATGAGTACCAAACGCTTGACGGCGTGGATATTGGCGCGTATGGGCCTTATGTTCAAAGCAAGCGCACCGAAATTTATAAGGCGTATGCTAAAAAATTAGTGCAAGAAGGCAAGGCTTTCCCTTGTTTTTGCAAAAAAACCGAAGGAATTGAGGAAATTAAGGCCGAAAGAGCCATAAAATTCGCAAAAGACGACGAAAAAGAGTACGATCCGTGCCGAAATTTAAGTTTTGACGAGGTTAAAGCCCATATCGACGCGGGCGACAGCTTTGCAATTCGCCTTAAAACCAAAAATGACGGAACTCAGCGCATTAAATTTAATGACCTTATCAAGGGCGAAATTGAGTCTAACGCCAACGCCAAAGACTTTATTTTGGTTAAAAGTGACGGCATCCCGCCTTACGCATTTGCGCACGCTATTGACGACACGCTTATGGGGACCACGATTGTGGTTCGCGGTGAGGAATACATTAGCTCGGTACCAGCCCACCTTGAACTTTTTGACGCGCTTGGTTTTAAACGCCCGATTTATTGCCACAACCCATTAATTTGCAAGATTGACGAAGAGGGCAACCGCCGCAAAATCAGCAAACGCCGTGACCCTGAGGCCGATATGCGCTTTTATTTCGAGCAAGGTATACCAACCGAGGCCGTTTGTGAGTATCTTTTAAACATCATTAACTCTGGTTTTGAAACGTGGCGCGCCAAAAACCCAACTTTACCTTGGACGGACTTTAAATTCAGTGTCAATGACATCACGGCCGTTGCCCCAATCTTTGACTTGGTTAAGCTTAACGACGTGTCTAAAAACTTTATCTCGCGCCTGACTACTGATGAGGTGTTTAACCGCGCCTTGGCCTGGGCTGACGAATACGACAAAGATTTTGCAAAAGTTTTAAGAAACAACGAGGCAACTGCACGCGCCGTGTTCTCTATCGAGCGTGGCACCGAGCGCCCAAGAAAGGATATCTCAAAGTTTAGCGACATCAAAAACATCTATTCATACATGTTTGACGAAACCGCAAAAACTGCAAAATGGAGCGATTTTGGCGAAAAAATTGACCAAAAAACGATAAAAACCTTTATTTCTGCGTATCTTGACGTTTACAACCACGCCGACACAAAAGACGATTGGTTCGCCCGTGTTAAAGAGGTTGCCAAAAGTTGCGGCTTTGGTGACAACAAAGAATACAAGGCCAACCCAACCGCCTTTAAAGGCAACATCGGCGACGCCTGCGCAATTCTGCGCGTTGCACTAACCTGCTCTAACACCACGCCCGACCTTTACACCATAATGCAAATCTTAGGCGAACCCCGCATCCGCACCCGCCTCTCACATTATGTTAAATAATAAAAATAAAATACATACAATTTGTTTTTTCAATCAACTTTAAACATAAAAATGCTGCACCAATCCCGCAGCATTTTTTATTATATATAAATTAATTTATTATAAGTAAATACAAATCGCCACCTCGTCATCATTTGCGCATTATGACATTTGACAAGTTACTTAAAACAGTATTTTAATTACCAAAAATACCTACTTGCAAAAGCTTAATCTTTTACCAAAAAGCGATAATTAGAGATGAATAAGAAAGAAAAAAGAAAGCGTCTAGGCGGTAGCTAACCTCGTCGTCGCAACTCGAACTTGTCTTATGCTCGACGTTGCTATCGCAAGTGTTCGCTTTACTTGCGTTCGGTTGCTCCTCTTCGCCCGCAGAATTTATTCTAAATTCTTTGGCGAGGTTCGCATTCGCTCGCTCAAATTATACTTTTATATATTAGTTACGTGTAAAAGATTAAGATTTGGATGAAGATGACACAAATAAAAAGCCCGATATTGGATAAGTGTTTAAATAAGCTCACGCGTAAGCGTGCTCGCCAAGAATTTTGGTACAAAATACGCAGGCGAAGAGGAGCAATCAAACGATAAAAAAGCCCACCACCTACGTTAGTAGGAGTGGGCATAAATTTAGTTTGAATTGCGACGAACGTGCGTCCAATTCGGGTTTCGAAATTTGCTGGCATATTCGCCAAATATTAATCTTTAACGATATTAATCTTTTACCAAAAAGCGATAATTAGAGATGAATAAGAAAGAAAAAAGAAAGCGTCTAGGCGGTAGCTAACCTCGTCGTCGCAACTCGAACTTGTCTTATGCTCGACGTTGCTATCGCAAGTGTTCGCTTTACTTGCGTTCGGTTGCTCCTCTTCGCCCGCAGAATTTATTCTAAATTCTTTGGCGAGGTTCGCATTCGCTCGCTCAAATTATACTTTTATATATTAGTTACGTGTAAAAGATTAAGATTTGGATGAAGATGACACAAATAAAAAGCCCGATATTGGATAAGTGTTTAAATAAGCTCACGCGTAAGCGTGCTCGCCAAGAATTTTGGTACAAAATACGCAGGCGAAGAGGAGCAATCAAACGATAAAAAAGCCCACCACCTACGTTAGTAGGAGTGGGCATAAATTTAGTTTGAATTGCGACGAACGTGCGTCCAATTCGGGTTTCGAAATTTGCTGGCATATTCGCCAAATATTAATCTTTAACGATATTAATCTTTTACCAAAAAGCGATAATTAGAGATGAATAAGAAAGAAAAAAGAAAGCGTCTGGGCGGTAAGCTAGCCTCGTCGTCGCAACTCGAACTTGTTTTATGCTCGACGTTGCTAACGCAAGTGCTCGCTTTACTAGCGTTCGGTTGCTCCTCTTCGCCCGCAGAATTTATTCTAAATTCTTTGGCGAGGCTCGCGTTCGCTCGCTTAAATTATACTTTTATATATTAGTTACGTGTAAAAGATTAAGATTGTGATGAGAAAAGGCAAAATAAAAGGCGAAATACCGAATAAGTGTACTTTTTCGTACTCGCGTTCGGTTTTCGCCTCGCAATTTTGCCTTTTATCGCGCAATATTAATCTTTTACTAGTGTTGGTTGCTCACTTGGCACAACATCCCTGTACCTCCTAAGCCCCGTACCTGCTGGGATAAGCTTACCAATAATAACGTTTTCTTTAAGGCCAACAAGTGGATCAATCTTGCCCTTGATAGCCGCGTCAGTCAACACGCGAATCGTCTCTTGGAAGGAAGCCGCAGCAAGGAAGCCGTCGGTAGCAAGCGCTGCCTTCGTGATTGAAAGAAGCACACGGTGCGCCATAGCAGGTTCGCCGCCCTCAGCAAGCGCCTTTTCGTTTTCTTCTTCGTATTTAAAGATGTCAACAAGGTCGCCAGGAAGAAGGCTCGTGTCTCCACTTTCGTCAATCTTAACCTTTCTTAACATTTGACGAACGATAACCTCGATGTGTTTGTCGTTAACGTCAACGCTATAAAGCTTATAAACCTTCAAAACTTCACGCATAATGTAGTCTTGAACGCCCTTAACACCCTTAGTTTTAAGAATGTCATGAGGGTTAAGTGGCCCTTCGGTAAACATAGAGCCAGGCTCTACCACGTCGCCCACTTTAACGATATATTTAACGCCATAAGGGATAGCATAGCTAAGCACGTTGCCGTCTGGCGTTTCAACCTCAACAAGTTGTTTAGCCTCGTCAACCGTTTTAACCTTACCGCTAACCTCACTGATAACCGCAACGCCCTTTGGCTTCTTCGCTTCAAAGATTTCTTCAACACGAGGAAGACCTTGCGTAATGTCGGCCGCTGATGCAGTACCACCCGCCTGGAAGACCTTCATTGTAAGCTGTGTACCAGGTTCACCGATTGACTGCGCAGCGATAATACCAACTGCCTCACCAACCTGAACAGGGTCACGGCTTGCCATGTTTCGACCATAGCACTTAGCACAAACACCATGCTTAGATTTACAAGTAAATACTGTGCGGATATTAACAGATTTAATGCCCGCAGCAACAATAGCGTCGGCCTGCGCGATGGTTATCATCTCGTTAGCCTTAGCCAAAACTTCGCCAGTTTCAGGGTGAATAACATCGCTGACTGGGAAGCGACCATAAATACGGTCTTTAAGCCCCTCGATTTCACGGTTGCCATCATAGATAGCGCTAACTTCCATACCGCGAACCTTTTCACCAAGGGTTGCAAAACAGTCATCATCATCAACAACAACTTCTTGCGCAACGTCCACAAGCCTACGAGTAAGATAACCCGCGTCGGCCGTCTTCAACGCCTTGTCGACCATACCCTTACGTCCACCACGCGTTGCAATAAAGTACTCAATAACGCTCAGTCCTGACTTAAAGCAAGACCTGATAGGCACTTCAATAACCTTACCCGACGTAGATACCATGATACCACGCAAGCCCGCAAGCTGACACATGTTACCGGCGTTACCACGCGCTTGGCTGTCTACCATCATTTTAAGTGGGTTGGTTGGCTCAAACTCTGCCATAACCGCTTTTTCCATCTCGCCCATGGCAGTGTTCCAAGCGTCGGTAAGTTTTTCAGCCTTTTCATAGTTAGTGATTAGGCCACGTTTGTATTGCTTTTCAACAAGAAGGCTGGCCTGGTTTGCCTTTTCAATGATTTCTTCACGTTTTGGTGTTGTTTTAACGTCAAACAAGCACGCCGTGATACAAGCCTTTGTTGAATATTTATAACCCATCTCCTTAATGCGGTCAAGCATTTTGGCGGTTTCAGTTGAACCAAGGTTGTCATAACAAGCCTTGATAATCTTTTTGATTTGCTTTTTGCCACATGGATAGTCAATTTCAAGTTTTAACATATCCTCTGGCGTTTTTCGCTCACATATCCCAAGGTTTTGTGGGATTTCGCGGTTAAAGATGATTCGGCCAACCGTCGTGTCTAAGATAGTTGAATACATCTTGCCATCAATAACCTTTTGAACGCGGATTTTAACCTTCGCTTGAAGGTCAACATTGCCCGTGTTGTACGCCAAAACGGCCTCATCAGGGTTAGCAAAAATCTTGCCCTCGCCCTTAGCGCCCTCTTTGGCAAACGTAAGGTAATAGTTACCCAAAATCAT
Organism: Acutalibacteraceae bacterium; assembly: GCA_963602035.1. Classification (GTDB taxonomy): domain Bacteria; phylum Bacillota; class Clostridia; order Christensenellales; family UBA1242; genus UMGS2070. The sequence continues at coordinate 5,286 of CAVCHC010000025.1, forward strand.
ATCCTGAGTAGGAACGGTAATTGGTTCACCATCACTTGGCTTTAAGATGTTGTTTGACGCAATCATCAAGAACCTTGCCTCGGCCTGCGCTTCAAGAGACAATGGAACGTGGATAGGCATCTGGTCACCATCAAAGTCTGCGTTAAATGCAGTACAGGTAAGTGGGTGAAGCTTTATAGCACGCCCCTCAACCAAAACTGGCTCAAACGCCTGAATACCAAGACGGTGAAGCGTTGGTGCACGGTTAAGCAAAACTGGATGGTCTTTAATAACGTCTTCCAAAACGTCCCAAACGATAGGACGCGCGCGCTCTACGATACGTTTAGCGCTTTTGATGTTGTGAGTTTGGTTAAGGTCAACCAACCTCTTCATAACAAATGGCTTAAATAATTCAAGCGCCATTTCTTTTGGCAAACCGCATTGATAGATTTTAAGGCTTGGCCCAACGACAATAACCGAACGACCTGAATAGTCAACACGTTTACCCAAAAGGTTTTGCCTAAACCTACCTTGCTTACCACGAAGCAAGCCCGAAAGTGATTTAAGCTCACGGTTGCCCGCGCCCGAAATCGCCTTGCCACGACGGCCGTTATCGATAAGCGCGTCTACCGCTTCTTGAAGCATACGCTTTTCGTTTCTTATGATAATGTCAGGCGCGCCAAGCTCGATAAGCTTTTTAAGGCGGTTGTTACGGTTTATTACCCTGCGATACAAATCGTTAAGGTCGCTGGTAGCAAAACGGCCACCATCAAGCGGAACCATAGGCCTAAGTTCAGGCGGAATAACTGGCAAAACGTCAAGAATCATCCATTCAGGACGGCTTCCGCTTTGACGGAAAGCCTCCAAAATAGACAAACGTTTTGCGGCCTTTAACTTCTTTTGACCCTTAGACGTGTTTAAAATCTCACGCGTTTCTTTGGTTTCTTTTTCAATATCAATTTGCTTTAAAAGCTCTTTGATAACCTCGGCACCCATACCCGCTTTAAAGCTTTTTGGCCCAAACTGCTCAACGGCCTCGCGATATTCGCGGTCATTGATAACTTGCTTAAACTCAAAGTTAGTTGTGCCTGGGTCAGTTACGATAAACGAGGTGAAATACAAAACTTGTTCAAGTTGCTTAACAGGAAGTTCCAAAAGCAACCCAATTCTTGAAGGCACGCCTTTAAAATACCACATATGCGATACTGGGCACACAAGTTCGATGTGACCCATACGCTCACGACGCACCTTAGAGCTTGTAACCTCAACGCCACACTTATCACAAACAACGCCTTTATACCTTACGCGTTTGTATTTTCCGCAATAACACTCCCAGTCTTTGGTTGGCCCAAAGATACGCTCACAAAACAAGCCATCGCGCTCTGGGCGTTGGGTTCGATAGTTAATGGTTTCAGGCTTAGTTACCTCACCATGTGACCATTCGCGGATTTTTTCAGGGCTTGCAAGCCCAATCTGCATGGAATCGAAGTTGTTTAATTCAAACATATTCTCTCCTTTTTAGCTTTACGCTATCTTTTTGTAAAATCAAAGGTAAATTAAATATCATCATCAAGGTCGAAAAGCGAGTCAAGGTCTTGCCCTGCTACTTGCGTTGCGCCCATAAGGTCGCCCTCGATGTCATTAGTGCCAAGATATGGGTCAGTTTCTTCAAGCTCAACCTCAACCTCTTGTTGCACTTTCTTTTTCTCAGCGCGCGAATCATAGTTAGTGTTAACGTCTTCTGGAAGTTCTTTTAACACTATCTCTTGATGATCCTCAGTTAGCACTTTAACGTCAAGCGCCAAGCCTTGAAGTTCTTTGTTTAGAACCTTAAATGACTCAGGGATACCAGGTTCAGCGATATTTTCACCCTTAACAATTGATTCATAAGTTTTAACACGTCCAACAATATCGTCAGATTTAACAGTAAGCATTTCTTGCAAGATGTTAGCAGCACCATATGCTTCAAGTGCCCAAACTTCCATTTCACCAAAACGCTGGCCACCAAATTGCGCTTTACCGCCCAAAGGCTGTTGCGTAACAAGGCTGTATGGCCCGATAGAACGCGCGTGCATCTTATCGTCAACAAGGTGATGCAGTTTAAGCATGTACATATACCCAACGGTTGCGCGGTTTTCAAATGGTTCACCCGTACGTCCGTCAAACAATTGAAGTTTGCCATCTGCTGGGAAGCCGTTTTCAACCAAAAGCTGTTGAATTTGCTCTTCTTTGGCGCCGTCAAATACTGGGGTTGCAATCTTCCAGCCCATTGCCTTGCATGCAAGCGCCATATGTACTTCAAGCAACTGCCCGATGTTCATACGACTTGGCACGCCAAGCGGGTTAAGAAGAATTTGAATTGGCGTTCCGTCAGGAAGGAATGGCATATCTGCCTTAGGCAATATTCTTGAAACAACGCCCTTGTTACCGTGACGACCTGACATCTTATCACCAACGCTCATCTTACGTTTTTGCGCGATGTAAACACGAACAAGTTTTGACACGCCCGTTGGAAGTTCGTCTTTGTTTTCACGAGTAAAGACTTTAACGTCAACAACAACGCCGCCCTCACCGTGTTGAACCCTTAGGCTGGTGTCTCTAACCTCACGCGCCTTTTCACCAAAGATAGCGCGAAGCAGTCTTTCTTCTGGGGTAAGTTCAGTTTCACCTTTTGGCGTAACTTTACCAACCAATATGTCGCCCGGAACGACCTCTGCGCCCACCATAACGATACCATTTTCGTCAAGGTTAGCAAGCGCATCTTCACCAACGTTAGGAATATCGCGAGTGATTTCTTCTGGCCCAAGTTTAGTGTCGCGCGCGTCTTGCTCATACTCTTCGATATGAATTGACGTAAGCACGTCGTCTTGAACCAACTCTTCGCTTATCAAAATAGCGTCTTCAAAGTTATATCCTTCCCATGGCATAAATGCAACAAGAATGTTTTTACCGATTGAAAGTTCGCCATTATTGGTTGAAGGGCCATCAGCAAGCACGTCGCCCGCCTTAACCTTTTCACCCGTTTTAACGATTGGTTTTTGAATCATACAAGTCCCGTTGTTTGAACGAACGAACTTGGTTAATGTGTATTTATCCTCAGTGCCATCTTCGCAAGCAACGATAATCACGTCAGCGCTTGAATATTTAACAATACCCGCGCGTTTAGCAACTACCATAATGCCACTGTCAACCGCGATACGGTGCTCAGTGCCCGTTGCGATAATTGGCGCTTCGGTTTTTAAAAGTGGAACGGCCTGACGTTGCATGTTTGAGGCCATCATCGCACGCGTTGCGTCATCGTTTTCAATGAATGGCACAAGCGTTGTTGCAATCGAGATAAGCTCCTTTGGGCTTACATCGATAAAGTCAATTTGGTTTCGTGGCAACTCAACGATTTCGCCTTTCTTTCGGCAGATGATACGCTCGTTAGCAAGCGTCCCGTCCTCAGCGATTGGCTCGTTGGCCTGCGCAATAACATAGCCCTCTTCGGCGTCTGCGCTCATATAAACAACTTCTTTGGTTACCTTACCCGTAGCTTTGTCAATCTTGCGGTAAGGCGCCTCCAAAAATCCGTACTTGTTAAGTTTAGCATGCGTTGCAAGCGAGTTAATAAGACCGATGTTTTGACCTTCTGGCGTTTCGTTAGGACACAAGCGGCCATAGTGCGTATAGTGCACGTCTCGAACTTCAAGCCCCGCTCTTTCACGCGTAAGCGCGCCAGGCCCAAGCGATGAAACACGACGTTTGTGCGTCAAGCTTGCGATTGGGTTGGTTTGCTCCATAAACTGAGACATTTGGCTTGAACCAAAGAACTCACGAATGGTTGACGTTATGCTTCTTACGTTGATAAGTGAACTTGGGCTAAGTTCGTTAACGTCTTGAACCTGCATCCTTTCACTTATAACTCTTTCAAGTTTTGCCATCGCCGTAAAGAACTGGTTAGTTAAAAGTTCACCAACGGCCTTAATACGACGGTTGCCAAGGTGGTCAATATCATCAAGTTCACCAAGGCCTTCGCCGATTGACAAGTGATAGTTATACGTTGCGATAACATCGTCAAACAACAAGTGACGCCCAGTAAGTTCGTCGCGGTATTCGCGGATAACTTCTTTGCGTTGCTCATTGTTTTTGCAGTCTTTGGTAAGTTCAAGATAAGTTGGAAGGTGAATAAACCTGTCAATCTCAAACTCTTCTGGCTTAAAGCCGGTGTATGCCTTAAACTCAACCATATTGTTGCCAATAATTGTGAAAGGTCCGTTTTTGCCAACCACTGTTACGCGGTTAACGCCAGCGTTTTGAATAGCCAAAGCCTGCTCTTTGTTAAGCACTTCGCCCGCACTTGCCAAAACCTTTTTGCCAACAACAACGTCCTCGGCAAGAGTTTTGCCATTCAAGCGGTTTTCAAGGCAAAGCTTTTGGTTGTATTTAAACCTACCAACAAAGCTAACGTCATACCTACGCGTTGAATAAAACATCTTTTCAAGGTTACGCTTAATTGCTTTAAGGTTTAAAACTTCGCCGGGGCGCAAGCGCTTGCTGATTTCAACAAGGGCTTCTTCTTCGGTTTTGGTTGGGTCTTTTTCAAGCGTTTTTAAGATGCTTGGGTGGTTGCCTAAAACGGCGATAATGTCTTCGTCGCTTGAAAGGCCAAGGCCACGCAAAAGAATAGTACCAACAAGTTTACGGCTTCGGTCAATCTTAACCCAGATAACGCCCGAATTGTCTTCTTCAAGTTCAATCCACGCGCCACGGCCAGGGTTAATCGCCGTCTCGGTTGCAAAGTTGCCTGCTTTGTTAACGCCTTGCTTGCAATAGATACCAGGGCTTTTAACCAACTGGCTTACAATCGCACGCTCAGCACCATTTATAATGAAAGAGCCATTATCTGTCATAAGTGGGATATCGCCAAAGAACACCTCTTGGTCAACCACTTCGCCCGTCTCTTTATAAACTAGGCGGATCTTAACTTTAAGTGGAAGGCTGTACGTAGCGTCACGCGTTTTGCATTCAGCCTCGGTGTATTTTGGGGTTCCAGCAAAGGTATGATCCAAAAAGTAAAGCTCAACTCTGCAATCACGATCAGGGTCTTTAACATCACGGTTAAGGTTTTCAGTATCGATGATTGGCGAAAAGTCTCTTAATACGTTTCTAATACCATTGGTTATAAAGTCATTATAACTTGCCTTTTGAACTTCCATTTGATAAGGGATATCGATAATTTCATCAATCTTACCAAATTTGTATCTTTCGGTTCGGCCGTATTTAACCTTAGATACGTTTAGATTTTTTGCACTCATTTAAAATTGCTCCTTTGGTTTTTGTGGTAGAAAAAGCGCATTTAAAGTTTGACTAAGAAATTAATGTGTTTATTCTTTTGTCGCACCCTAAATGCGCGTTCATCTCCTTAAATTTTTTAAAAACTTGCAAAAATTGCTTGCCTTTATGATAACTTTTGTTGTATAAACATTGTAAGAACTGCCACAAAGTGCCCTTGATTTGGCCAAAAAGGCATAAAAATAGGCACAAAAAAGGCGGTTTTAAAGCGGTTTATCGCAAAATAAGACAATAAGTCATCATAAATTCACAATATAGTACCACAGAAAGCGAACAAAAGTCAATAGTTTTTTGTATTTTGTTCAATATTTTTTTGCCCGCACGGGGCTTATTTTTTTGCCAAAAATTTACAGCGCCACAAAACGTTATCAGGCCGCCTTGCAACATCGCCCTTCTACCAACGATATCGGCGCTTTACAACACACTACTTCAATACTGGCACTACACTTTATATACGCCCGCCGCACGTTCGACAAAATTCGACAAGGTTCTTATTCTTGTCAAAATAAAAATCACACCGCGCCTTGGCAGTGTGAAATTAACGCTATTTGCTCCAATCAACCTCTTCAAGATTAAGTTCGGTTGGTTTTTTAGGTTCATTTTTAAAATATTTTCTCATTTCTTCGTCACTAAGTTCGCGACCTGCTGGAAAATTTTCAGCCTTTCTGTAAATGCTTAAATCAAGGTCGTTTTTTACCTCTTTAACTGGTGGCTCAGGAAAAACTACTTTTCCATCAACGCTTTTAAGATTTCTTTTTAAATCTTCGTCAGCCTTAGATTTTTTTGACGCATTTTCATTAATAATGCTTTTAACGCTGTGATTTTTGAAATTGTTATTGCTTTCTTCAAGCATCTCTTCTTCGGCTTTGTTGCGCTTTTTCTCAGTTGCAACCGCAATCGCGCTTTCAGTTATATACCCAAACGCAAGTGGCATAAACGCGCCAAGAAGGGCAAACCCAACAAACGCTGCCCCGCTTGCAGCCGCCGCAAATGGAACTGCAACACCCAACGCAACCGCCGCCGTAACGTAAAACGCGAACCTGATTTTTTGACCAAGAGTCAAACCTCTTTTCATTCCTTTCATAACCTTCACCTCTTGGCAAGATTTTACCACACATCCGCCCATTTGTCAAGAGGTCTTTTGCGCGCCGCCTAAAAGCAAAAATAAACTTAAAGCGCAACCCACTATTAAAGTTGAAAGTTGAAAGTTGAAAGTTGAAATGCGGCCAAAATTTTTATCAATTTCTTTTCACTTTTCACTTTTAACTTTTAACTTACCGCCTTGCGGTTCTGTTATTTCGGCAAAAAGGTGCAGCAGGCTGGGCAATCGCACTTTTTCTTGCCTAGGTCAAGGTTTTCAATCGTTATGCCATTAGCGATACACTCACAATCCCTAGCGAACAAGCAGTCGGCCTTGCATCGCACGTTGGTGTTGTGGCGAACCAGCGCCTGCGGGATGCGGTCTTTTTCGTGCTTTGCGGGGTTGTCGCTTTGTTCGTAGGTTGTGCACTCGGTGCTGCTTGCAACGTCGATACCGTTGGCGGTACAGTTACACGCCTTGTTAAACTTGCAATTTTGTCTTTCACATTTTAAATCTACCATATTGTTACCTCCAAATATCTAAATTTTGGCCAAATTGCGCCATTTTAAACACCAAGTTATTAACTTAAAGTTGACAAAATGTCAGCAAGTTGCTAAACTTAACTAAACCAAGGAGGCAAAAAATATGAAAGTTATTCTTTTAAAAGACGTGCGCGCGCAAGGCAAAAAGGGCGACGTTATCAATGTAAGCGACGGATACGCCAACAACTTTTTGTTAAAAAACGGACTGGCCGTTCCCGCAAATGCCGCCAACGTTAGCGTTAATAACCAACAAAAACAGGCCGAGGCTCGCCTTAAAGCCCAACAAAAGGCCGAGGCGCAAGAGATAGCCAAAAAACTTACCGGCGTGACGCTTAATATTTCAATCGCATTTGGCGCAAATGGCAAGGCGTTTGGGTCAGTTACTAACAAAGAGGTGGCCGACGAGCTTGAAAAACTTGGCTTTTCTATTGACCGCAAAAAGATTGTTATTGACCAGCCAATCAAAACCACTGGCAACTTTTTGGTGCCTATCAAACTTTATCCTGAGGTCACTGGTAAGGTCACAGTAGTCGTCACTAAGGCTGAATAAACAAAAATAAAACAGAACAAAAGGAAAAGACGTGATAAACTTATACATTGACGAATCTGGTAGTCTAACAAACAATTGCGAAGAAAGTAATCAACCATTTTTTATAATATCAATAATAAAAGTAAACGATGATAAAATACTTAGAAGAAACCTTAAAAGATTCATTAGCGGGAATTTAAAAACTTTAAAAAAGTTAGAAAAAGCCAATAAGATGTTTATTAATGGAAAATTTATGGAACTAAAAGGCTCCGCATTGAATAGCGCATTAAAGCGTTCTTTCGTTGAAGAAATCATTAAGGGACAATCTTTT